>NZ_JANKBY010000008.1:0-31798 GCF_024621905.1 Terrisporobacter muris | reverse complement strand
GATCTAAAAATATTATTAGATTTGAAGAAATGTTGACAAAAACATGAAATAAAATTATGATATTATCATGAGATATAAATATAAAAATTAGTTTTATAGAAAAGCAATGATAAGAACAAGTAGTAATTAATTAAGATAAACAGAAAGTTACCGGTTGATGAGAGGTGCATATACAATTAATTATGAATACATCTTTGAGCTTCGCACTGAAAGACAAATGTTTAGTAGGCTGTGACGAATTTGACACACGTTATAGTGTCATAGTATTTATTTAGATACTAACTGAGGTAAGCAGTGTGAGCTGTTTACAAACAAAGGTGGTAACGCGAGATATGCCCTCGTCCTTTTTTAGGACGAGGGCTTTTTTATTATAAAGAAATTATAAAATTGATTTTTAAAATATAAAAATAAGGAGAGAAAAACTATGTCAATGACGACTTACGATGAATTAGTTGCTAGAGGATTAGTTGCTCAAGTAACAGATGAAGAGGAGTTAAAAGAACTTATAAACGCAGGTAAAGCAGTATTCTATATAGGATTTGATGCAACTGCAGATAGTTTACATGTAGGACACTTTATGGCCCTATGCTTAATGAAAAGATTACAGATGGCAGGAAACAAGCCAATAGCACTTGTTGGTGGAGGAACTACTATGATAGGTGATCCATCTGGAAGAACAGATATGAGAAAAATGATGACTCCGGAACAAATCAATTACAATTGTGAATGTTTCAAAAAACAAATGAGTAAATTTATAGAATTTGGTGAAGATAAAGCTTTATTAGTAAACAATGCAGATTGGTTATTAGATTTAAATTATGTAGAACTATTAAGAGAAGTTGGAACTCATTTTAGTGTTAATAGAATGCTTAGCTTTGAATGTTACAAAAGCAGAATGGAGAGAGGACTTAGTTTCTTAGAATTCAACTACATGATAATGCAAGCTTTTGACTTCTATCACTTATACGAAAAATACGGATGTCAAATGCAATTAGGTGGAAATGACCAATGGAGTAATATGCTTGCTGGTACAGAATTAATAAGACGTAAATTAGGAGAAAATGCTTATGCATTAACTATAACATTACTTCTTAACTCAGAAGGAAATAAAATGGGTAAAACAGCTAATGGTGCAGTATGGCTAGATCCAAACAAAACTTCTCCGTTTGAATTCTATCAATACTGGAGAAATGTTGCAGATGCTGATGTATTCAAATGTATGCGTATGTTAACATTCCTACCATTAGAAGAAATAGAAGCTATGGAAAAATGGGAAGATAATAGAATCAATGAAGCTAAAGAAGTATTAGCATTTGAATTAACTAAACTTGTTCACGATGAAGATGAAGCAACAAAAGCCCAAGAAAGTGCAAGAGCTTTATTCTCAGGTGCTGCACATGATAATATGCCTACAACAGAACTTACTGATGCAGATTTAACTGATGGAAATATAGATATAATATCTTTATTAGTTAAAAGTGGACTAGCTCCAACTAGATCTGAAGGTAGACGTAATGTAGAACAAGGTGGAGTAACTGTGAATGGTGAAAAAGTAACTGATTTTAAAGCTACATTTGCAAAAGATGATTTAACTGGTGATGGTATGGTTATAAAACGTGGAAAGAAAAAGTTCCAAAGAGTAGTTGTAAAATAATCATATAGAATAATTTAATAAATAGATAGCAGTAACTGCTCAATTTATAGTTGCTGCTATTTTTGTGTATAATAAGATAATGTAAAGAAATACAAAAACCTAGTATTTTTATAAAAAAAATGCTATATTATAAATGATAATAATACGATTGAATTGTATACTATTTAGGAAATAATACACCTTAATAATAACAATTATAAAAAACTTTATTGAAATGGAGTGAAAATATGAACTTTAAAGCCATAATTCTTGCTGCTGGAAAAGGTACAAGAATGAAGTCGAAATATCCAAAAGTTGTTCATAAAGTATGCGGAAAAGAAATGGTTAACCATATTATAGATGTATCAAAAAAATCTGGTGTTAATGATGTAGTAGCTATACTAGGTCATGAATCAGAAGTTGTAAAAAACATACTACCAGAAGATACTATGATTGCAATGCAAGCTGA
The DNA here is from genome assembly GCF_024621905.1 of Terrisporobacter muris. Classification (NCBI taxonomy): domain Bacteria; kingdom Bacillati; phylum Bacillota; class Clostridia; order Peptostreptococcales; family Peptostreptococcaceae; genus Terrisporobacter; species Terrisporobacter muris. The sequence goes on along the minus strand of NZ_JANKBY010000008.1, from coordinate 29,696 downwards.
GCAACTAGGAACAGGTCATGCTGTTAAAATGGCAAAAGAATACATAAATGATGAAGATACAATAGTTATTTTATGTGGAGATACTCCTCTTATAAAAGAAGAAACTCTTAAGAAATTATTTGATTATCATATAGAAAATGAATATACAGCTACGGTTTTAACTACAAAAGTTGAGAATCCAACTGGATATGGAAGAGTAATAAGGGATGAAAATGGAGATTTATTAAAAATTGTTGAGCAAAAAGATGGGAATGCTGAAGAATTAGCAGTAAATGAAATTAACTCTGGAATCTACTGTTTTAAAGGTAAGATGCTAAGAGAATCTTTAGATTTACTAGATAATAACAATGCTCAAGGAGAGTATTATTTAACTGACACAATGAAGATATTAAGAGATAAAGGTTTTAAAGTTGGGGCATTCAATGGTTCTACAATTGAGGAATTAATGGGTGTAAACTCTAGATTAGAATTATCTAAAGCAGAAACTCTTATGAGAAATAGAATAAATGAATTCCATTTATTAAATGGAGTTACTATAATAGATCCAGCTGCTACTTATATAGAAGCAGATGTACAAATAGGTCAAGATACTATAGTATATCCAGGGGCTATGCTTCATGGTAATACTAAAATAGGAAATGAGTGTATTATAGGAATGAATACTTCTATAACAAACTCAATAATAGGAAACTGTACAGAAGTTAAAAACTCTACAGTGATAGATTCTACTGTAGGAGAAAATACTACAGTTGGTCCTTATGCTTATTTGAGACCAAAAAGTAACATTGGAAATCATGTAAAAATTGGTGATTTCGTAGAAGTTAAAAATGCAACTATAGAAGACAACTCAAAAGCATCACATCTTTCATATATAGGAGATGCTCATGTAGGTAAAGACGTTAATATAGGTTGTGGAGTGGTATTTGTAAATTACGATGGAAAAAATAAATTCAAATCAATAGTAAAAGATGGAGCATTTATAGGTTCTAACTCAAATTTAGTTGCGCCAGTAACAGTTGAGGAAAAAGGCTATATTGCAACAGGGTCTACTATAACTGAAGATGTACCTGAAGGAGCTTTAGCAGTTGCTAGGCAAAGACAGGTAGTAAAAGAAGGTTGGGTAGCTAAAAAAGAAAAAAGAGATGAGAATAAATAGCTAATTATTAATTTAGGAAAAACACCTAATAATATTTATATAATTTTCAGGAGGATAAGTAATGAATACTAGCGGAAGCGAGATTAAAATTATTGCAGGTAATTCAAATAAGGAGTTAGCTGAGAAAATCGCAGAATATATAGGGGTAAAAGTTGCTGATTGCCAAGTGACAACATTTAGCGATGGTGAAATAAGTGTAAATATCAATGAAACAGTTAGAGGTTGTGATGTATTCGTAGTTCAATCTACTAATAACCCAGTTAACAATAACTTAATGGAATTATTAATAATGATAGATGCATTAAAGAGAGCATCTGCAGGAAGAATTACAGCAGTAATACCATATTATGGGTATGCAAGACAAGACAGAAAAGCTAAGGCAAGAGATCCAATTACAGCCAAATTAGTTGCAAACTTAATAACAGCAGCAGGAGCAGACAGAGTTTTAACTATGGACTTACATGCTTCTCAAATACAAGGATACTTTGATATCCCACTAGATCATTTATTAGGAGGAAACTTATTAGCTAACTACTTTAATAGTAAAAATTTAGAAGATTTAGTTGTAGTTTCACCAGACTTAGGAAGTGTTACTAGATCTAGAAAGTTTGCTAATCAGTTAGAAGGAGAAGTTCCACTAGCTATAATAGACAAAAGAAGACCTAAAGCTAATGTTTGTGAAGTAATGAATCTTATAGGAGATGTAAAAGGTAAAAATGTTATCATGTTAGACGACATGATAGATACAGCAGGAACTATAACAAACGCAGCTAATGCACTTAAAGAGTTTGGGGCTAAAAACATATACGCTGGTTGTACACATGCAGTACTATCTGGACCAGCTATAGAAAGAATCGAAAACTCTGCAATTAGTGAGTTAATAGTTCTTGATACTATAAAACTTCCTAAAGAAAAAGAACTTGATAAAATAAAAGTATTAACAGTGGCAGAAATGTTTGGGGAAGCTATTAAGAAAATATTCTCTAATGAATCTGTAAGTGTTTTATTCTAATTAGTAATTTATATAAAAGAGATATTAATCGAGAGATTAATATCTCTTTTTTTATCAAATGAGTTAATTTAAATGGGATTTTTATATGTATAAGTGATAATACTTTAAATTATATATAAATAATTTAAAGTATTATGGTGCTTGAGTATAAAATGTAAAATAGTATAGATTATTATATTAAACTTCAGGAGGAAAGTGATGTTTAATAAGAAGAAAGATGACAAAGGTTTATATTCGTATAATGATTAGTATCAATAGATAACATATGAATATTAGTAGTAGCTCCTTTTGATTTATTAACAAGTAAACTTAATATATAAAAACAATAGTGGTTTATATAAAGTGCATCATGGATAGAATACAAGTACTTAAATAAAAAAATAATAAAAGAGGTAACAAATGAATATATTTAATTTATTAAAAGAAGCCGTAAACCTAGGATCATCAGATATACACATCACAACTGATTCATCTCCAATGGCAAGGATAAAAGGAAAATTTATAAAACTATCTGACATCATACTAACAAAAGAAGATACAAAAGAAATGGTAGAAGAAATAGCTGGAGAAGACAGATTTAAAATAGTAGAAAGTATAGGAGAACTAGACTTTTCAGCATCACTAGAAGATAGAACTCGTTTTAGGGTAAACGCCTATAAACAAAAAGGAGACTATGCGCTGGCAATAAGAACGATTAACGCAAAAGTACCTAAATTTGATGAGTTACACCTACCAGAAACACTAAAAGCTTTCACAGAAAAATACAAAGGACTAGTCCTTGTAACAGGTCCAACAGGAAGTGGTAAATCTACAACCTTAGCAAGTTTAATAGACATGATAAACGAAAATAGACAAGCTCACATAATAACGTTAGAAGACCCAATAGAATACGTACATAATCACAAAACGAGCATAGTAAATCAAAGGGAAATAGGAAGTGATTCAAAATCGTTTAACTCAGCTCTTAGGGCTGCTCTACGTCAAGATCCAGATGTTGTTCTTATAGGTGAAATGAGAGACCCAGAAACTATATCAATAGCACTTACAGCAGCCGAAACTGGTCACTTAGTATTCTCTACACTACATACTATAGGAGCGGCAAAGACTATTGATAGGATAATAGATAATTTTCCTCCAGAGCAACAGCAACAGATAAGGACACAATTATCAACAGTATGCGAAGGGGTAATATCTCAACAATTGCTACCAACGGCTGATGGAAATGGTAGGGTGGCAGCTACAGAAGTGATGATGGCAACACCGGCCATAAGAAATTTGATAAGAGAAAATAAAACCTATCAGATTCAAAATACTATTCAAACAGGAACTAGTAAGGGTATGCATACTATGGATCAAGACTTAATCAAACTATATCAACAAGGTAGGATTGCTAAGGAAATTGCTCTTAGCAGATGTAGTGATTTTGACTATGTTAATAAATGTGTAGGTAGTTACTATTAGAGATGATAAAATATAAATGGGGAAAATATTATTAATTGGTATATGAATTTTATATAATTATTTGATGATTATTATATTATAAACAACAGTATAAATGTAAGTTGAAATGGGGAAACATTTTTGTTATCCCCTTTAAATATGTATAAAACTTGAAATAAAAAACGATAATATTAAATACTTAAATATCAAAGGAAAAATATCGATGAAAGTCGTATTTAATATTGGGGCAAAAAACATACTATTATTACAAAAATAAACTATGATATATTTTACAATACTAATAATTTTTATTATTTTATCCTATATTTCAGAAAAAATCATCTACGGATTAGACAATTCCATGGATAAAAATTTAAGCAACAAGATATTAATATTTTTACCAAACATGATAATACCCATTTTAATATATACTAAGTATGAGTTAAGCATGCAGACTGTAAGCTACATGCTGTTAATTCCTTTTTTAACAATGGTCTCAATAATTGATTTTAAAACAACTTATGTATATGATATAACAATACTTAGTGGTATAATTATGCAGAGTGTTATTTTTTTATTGAACAAAGAGCTAAATGTTAACTTAATGAGTCACCTAAAGGGATTATTTATAGGTATTATACTATCATATATTTTGGCAAAAGTAACAAAATCACTGGGAGATGGTGATATAGGTTTTTATGGACTATGTACTTTTGTACTTGGAGATAAGTACTGTTTATATATGATATTTTTATCATTTATGTTGGCTAGTATTTATGGAGGATATGTACTTCTGAGAAAACAAAAATCTATAAAATCATCAATTCCTTTTACGCCATTTATATCTTTGGCTACAATTTTAATAATATTAACACAAAAAGATATAATTAATTTATATTTTGACATTCTAAGTAGAAATCTATAAAGGAGGATAATAATGTATATAATAGTAGGCCTGGGGAATCCGGGTAAGCAATATGAGAATACAAGACATAATGTAGGATTTAATGTAATAGATATTTTAGCGGATGAATATGGAATAAGTGTAACTAAAATGAAGCACAAAGCTTTAATAGGAGAAGGTAGAGTAGGAACTGAGAAGGTTGTTCTTGTGAAGCCTATAACATATATGAATCTTAGTGGAGAATCTTTAGCTGAAATATATAATTTTTATAAAGTTGAAACAAGCAACATTGTGGTAATTTATGACGATATAGATCTTGATGTTGGTAAAATAAGAATAAGAAAAAAAGGTAGCGGTGGAACTCATAATGGAATGAGATCTATTGTAAAATGTTTAGGAACAACAGATTTCCCAAGAGTTAGAGTTGGCGTTTCTAAGCCAGAGCCAGGAAGAGATTTAGCAAGCTTTGTTCTTTCTAGATTTAGTAAGGAAGAGGAAGCAGATTTAAAAGATGGTTTGGAAAAAGCAGTTAAAGCAATAGATTGCATTATTAGAGAAGACATAGATTTATCAATGAATAAATTTAACGGAAAATAATTAGGAGGGCTATCATGAAGGATGTATTATTATATCCTTTGCAAAATTTAAATGAATATAAGGAAGTTATAAGCTATATTGAGGAAAGTGATGGTGCAGCATTAGTTAATGGATTATTACCTATGCAAAAGCCACATATAGCTTATTCCGTATTTAAAGAATTAAAAAAACAAATCCTTTTTATTGCCAATAGTGATTTAGAAGCAAAGAAAGTTTATGAAGATTTAGATGGCTATATTAAGGGAAAGGTAGAATATCTATCAAGTCAAGATATTTATTTTTATCATTTAGATGCAAAGGACAGAAGAGAAGAAGCAAAAAAATTAAAGACATTGTTTAAATTAGCTAAGGGAGAAAAAGTTATTGTAGTAACTTCTGCTGAAGCTATTTTAAGAAAATATATACCGAAGAAAGTATTGATAGACAATGTAATAACTTACAAAGTTGGAGATACTGTTGATATAGAAAAATTAACTAATACCCTTGTGAATTTAGGATATGAAAGAGTTTCCAAAATAGAAGGATTTGGTCAATTTAGCATAAGAGGTGGAATCATAGATATTTTTTCTCTAGAGTACACTAACCCTATTCGTATGGAATTATTTGATGATGAAGTAGATTCTATACGAACTTTTGATGTGTTCTCACAAATGTCTATAGAAAAAATAAAAAAAATTGTAATAACACCTTCAAGAGAGTTTATATATCCTGAGGAATTGGATAAAATAGTAAAAAACCTGAAAAAAGAAATTAATGACAATACAGATGATGATGCTATTTCTAATATCGATAAGATATCAAGTAAAACTTATTTTGAAGGAGTAGAAAACTACATTGATTATATTTATCCTCAGGAAAATAAAAGTATCTTTACTTACTTAGATGAAGATGCAGTGATTTTTACCCAAGATGTTACTAGACTTAAGGAAAAATGTGAGAATTACTTTGAAGAATTTAAAGATAATTACAAAGTAAACTTGGAAAGGGGATTAGCCCTAAAAAGCCAAGGTAAGTTAATTTATACTTATAATGATTTAAGTTATCTTATAGAAAATAGATCTATATTATTAAATACTTTATTAGTAAGACAGATAAATGAGTTTAATATAAAGAGAGTTATTAACTTTGATTCCAGGGAAATACCTCCCTATAATGGTAAATTAGAACTTTTAGCAGAAGATTTAAACAGACTAAAATACAATGGAAATAAAGTTGTATTAGTTACAAGCACATTAGACAGAGCAAAGAAATTAAGTAAAGATTTACTTGAGTTTAATGTAGAAACCATAGTTTCAAAAAATAGAGATGTAGAAATTAAATCTTCTCAAATAATTATTTGCCCGGGAAATATAAGCAGAGGTTTTGAATATAAATCTATTAAATTCGTAGTAATTACTGATAATGAAATAATAGGAGTTCAAAAAAGAACTTCCACAAAGAAGAAAAAGAAAAAGAATAAAAATGGACAAAAGATTGATTCTTTTTTAGATTTAAATATAGGAGACTATGTTGTTCATGAAAATAGCGGTATAGGTAGATATACGGGTATTGAGCAAGTTATAGTAAATGGAATCAAGAAAGACTATATTAAAATAATTTATCAAGGTGGAGACAACCTTTATGTACCTATTGACCAAATGGACAAGGTACAAAAATATATTGGTGCTGATGTTGAAAGAGTAAAATTAAATAAATTAGGAACTAGTGAATGGACTAGAGCAAAAGCTAAGGTTAAACGAGAAATAGAAGATATGACAAAAGATCTTATAGAACTTTATGCTAAAAGAGAAAAAGTTAAAGGATTTAAATTCTCAAAGGATACCATTTGGCAAAAAGAATTTGAAGACTTATTCCCTCATGAAGAAACAGAAGATCAATTAAAAGCAATAAAAGAAACTAAAAAAGATATGGAATCTTCCAAGGTAATGGATAGGTTAGTTTGTGGAGATGTTGGATATGGTAAGACAGAAGTGGCTATCAGAGCCATTTTTAAGGCTTGTATGGATGGAAAACAAGTTGCTGTACTAGTTCCTACTACAATTCTTGCCCAACAGCATTACAATACCTTTAAAGAAAGATTTGAAAACTATCCATTAAGAGTAGAAGTCTTAAGTAGATTTAAAACTCCAAAACAACAAAAGCAAATTATAGAAGATGCCAAAAAAGGATTAGTTGATATCTTAATAGGAACTCACAGGATTGTTTCAAAAGATATAGATCTACCTAAACTAGGATTAGTAGTTATAGACGAAGAGCAAAGATTTGGGGTTAAACACAAAGAATCTTTAAAGAAAATAAAAAATACTGTAGACGTATTAACTTTATCAGCAACGCCTATTCCGAGAACACTACACATGTCTCTTAGTGGAATTAGAGATATGAGCGTAATAGAAGATCCACCACAAGAAAGACACCCTGTTATAACTTATGTTACAGAAGCTAAAGAAAGTATTATACAAGACGAGGTGGAAAGAGAGTTAGCTAGAGGTGGTCAGGTATTCTTTGTATATAACAGAGTAGAAGGAATTGAAAGAATTGCGTCTAAAGTACAAGAATTAGTACCAGATGCTAGAGTAGCTGTTGCTCATGGTAGAATGACTGCAAAAGCGCTGGAAAATATCATAATAGATTTCCTAAATAAGGAATATGATGTTTTGGTTTGTACAACAATAGTTGAAACAGGAATGGATATTTCCAATGCAAATACTATGATAATTTATGATGCAGATAAAATGGGATTAGCACAACTATATCAGTTACGTGGTAGGGTTGGAAGAAGTTCTAGACAAGGTTACGCGTATCTAATGTATGAAAAAGACAAAGTTTTAAGTGAAGTAGCTGAAAAAAGACTAAAAGCTATCAAGGAGTTTACAGAATTTGGATCAGGGTTTAAAATAGCAATGAGGGACTTAGAAATTAGAGGTGCAGGAAATATATTAGGATCCCAACAACATGGACATATGGCGGTTATTGGATATGACTTATACGTTAAAATGTTAAACGATGCCATAAGAAAGGTTAAAGGAGAACCTATAGTTGAAGAAGTGGAAGTTGAAATTGATTTAAGTGTTAATGCATATATTCCAGATTATTATATTGATGATGAATTAATAAAATTAGAAATGTATAAGAAAATTGCATGCATAGAAAATAAAGATGATTTAGCAGAAGTGCAATATGAACTTGAAGATAGATTTTCTGATATACCTAAGCCTGTAGAAACATTATTAAATATTGCCTATATAAAATCTATGTGCAAAAAACTTAAAATAGAAAAAGTAAGACAAGTTAAGAATGAGATAATTTTATACCCTTTAACTAGATACAAAACAAAAGAAACAATGGGTCACAAAATTGTTAAGGAATTAGAAGAACTATTAGAAAAAATGTTAAAATTAAATAATTAATTTGGAGAGGTGTTTTATGAAAAAAATATTTACTTTAATCCTGTGTTTAATGATGACAATGTCATTAATAGGATGTAGTGCAGACAAAAAAGCAGTTGCAACTGTAAATGGACAAGACATAACTTTAGGAAATTACGAAAAATTATTAGCTTTAAACAAATCATCAATGGAATCTTACTATGGAAGTGATATTTGGTCTACTGAAATAGAAAAAGGTAAAACGTATGAAGATACATTAAGAGACATGGTACTTCAAACAATGATAGGTTCTGAAGTTATCTATCAACAAGCAGAAAAAGAAAAGGTTGCGCCTACAGATAAACAAATACAAGAGCAAATAGATAGTTTTAATGAAACTACAAAAGATGATGCTGATTACCAAGCAGAACTTAAAAAGATGGGAATAGATGAAGAGTTTTTAAAATTCCAATTTGCAAGAGACTTAGCTAACAGCAACTTACAAGAAAAATTTGAGAAAGATACAAAAATATCAGAAGAGGATATGAAAAAATATTATGAAGATAATAAAAAAAGTTTCTATACTGATACTGTAACAGCCTCTCATATATTATTAAAAACTCAAGATGATAAGGGTAAAGAATTATCAGCTGAAAAGAAAAAAGAAGCTAAGAAAAAGGCAGAGGAGGCTCTTGCTAAAGTTAAGGCTGGAGAAGATTTTGCGAAGGTTGCAAAAGAATATTCTCAAGATGCATCAGCATCAAGTGGTGGAGATTTAGGAACATTTGGTAGAAATCAAATGGTAACTGAATTCGAAGATGCAGCTTTTTCTATGAAACCAGGAGAAATATCTGATCTAGTAGAAACACAATATGGTTATCATATAATAAAGGTTACAGATAGAGTCGACAAACAAGAAACATATGATGATGTAAAAGATCAAATAAAGAGCACACTAGCAAGTGAAAAATACACTGAGTATGTTGAAAAACTTAAGAAAGATTCTAAGATAGAAGAAAAAGAAGATATTGTAAAATCTGCTAAATTTTAATATAATAAGCTATGTCCAATTTAGGATATAGCTTTTTTTGTATATTTTTCTTATCAATGGTAAAAATATATACATATTAAAGACAGTAATGGAGGGATTAATTAATAAATGAGAGCTACAGGAATAGTTAGAAGAATAGACGACCTAGGAAGAGTTGTTATTCCTAAAGAGATTAGAAAGACCCTTAGAATAAGAGAAGGAGATCCTTTAGAAATATTTACAGCTAAAGACGGAGAAGTAATCCTTAAAAAGTACTCTCCAATAGGAGAATTAAACGAATTCTCACAAGAATATGCGGAAACTTTAGGTGAAATATTAGGTCAAGGTGTTGTAGTAACAGATTTAGACTCTATAATAGCGGTATCTAAGTTACCTAAAAAAGATTATAAAGAAAAAAGTATAAGTAATGAATTAGAGCAATTAATTGAAAATAGAGTAGTTAAACATGCTAACGATAATAAAATGATACCTTTACACAAAGATGATTCTACTCCATATAGCGGTCAGATTATTATGCCGATTATAAGTGATTCAGGAGATTGTATAGGTTCAATTTCAGTAGTTACAAAAGAGAATGAAGTCTTCTCTGAAGACATAGAAAAAATTCTAAAAATTGCAACTAGCTTTTTAGGAAAGCAAGTACAATAAATTATTATTAGGCCCTTATTATAAGGGCCTTTAATATTTTAAAAAATTTGTTTTCTAAATAATTAAAAAATCTTAAGTTATTGAATATACTGATATAGATATGATATATTAAAGTTTGTTATATAAATAATATGGAGGTAAGTTATGAACAATAACGCACATAAAGAATCGTTTTTAAAAGGTGCACTTATACTTGGAATGGCAGGTATAATTGTTAAGATAATGGGAGCATTTTTTAGAATCCCTCTGGGAAACATAATTGGTTCAACGGGATTAGGATATTATCAAGCCGTATATCCAGTGTACACTTTATTCTTAACGTTAGCTACGGCAGGGTTTCCGACTGCACTAGCAAAACTAGTTTCAGAGCAAAGAGCTGTAGGGGATTTTGGAGGGGCAAATAAAACATTTAGAATATCATATACAGTTTTATTTATTACTGGATTGATATCATTTTCATTTTTCTTCTTTGGTGCAGATTTTATATCTACAGTACTGTTGAAAAATAGTGGAGCATATGCAGCATTAATTGCTATTTCTCCCGCATTGTTATTTGTTCCTTTGATGTCTTCTTATAGAGGATATTTCCAAGGAAGAAGAGAAATGTCTAAAATAGCTATTTCTCAAATAATTGAACAGTTTTTCAGGGTAGTATTAGGATTATTATTGGCATATATGCTTATGAAAAACTTTGGAGAGCAAATGGGAGCTGCTGGTGGAGTACTAGGGGCTGCAATAGGTGGATTCGCATCTGCTGTATTTTTAATTTACATATATTTAAGAAGTAGTAAATCTAGAAAAGCTGAAATAGCTCAAAGTAAGCATATAAAGGTTGAAAGTACAGGAACTATATTAAAAAGATTATTGTATGTTGCTATACCTATAAGTATTGGTGCATGTGTAATGCCATTAGTAAATATGGTAGATAGTGTAATAGTAGTAAGAAGACTTACAGAAACTGGATTTAATATAGAACAAGCCAATTCTCTACTTGGTCAATTATCAGGAATGGCAATATCAACTGTAAACTTACTTGTAGTTATAGATCAAGCAATAGGTATGAGTTTAGTACCATCTATTTCAGAAGCTTATGCATTAAAGCAAATGAAAAGAGTAAGAAAAGAAGCTAAGACAGGATTAAAGACTATATTATTAGTTACTTTACCAGCTACATTTGGATTTGCAGCTCTTTCAGGACCGATAATGAAGCTATTATACCCTGCTGAACCAGCAACTCTTGGAACCATGTTATTTGTAGTGTCTCCATGTGCAGTATTTTTAGGTTTAATATATGCACAAAATGGTATACTACAGGGGATGGGAAAACCTATGATGCCTGTTATAGCTCTAGCTATAGGTATGGTATTTAAAGTAGTAATAAGTTATGTATTAACAGGTATACCATCAATAAATATAATAGGTTCTGGAATAGGTACTTTGTCAGCATATGCAGTAGCATCTATAATAGAGTTTATGTATATAAAGAAACATCTAAAATTAAGATTATCACCAAAAGAATTCGTTATAAAACCATTGATAACAGTTATAACAATGTATGTAGTTGTTAAATTATCATATGGATTTATAGTAGGTTTCTTAGGTAATTCATTATCAACTTTAGTATCAATAGCTATTGGTGGGGTTGTTTATGGATTAGTGTTATTAGGAATAGGTGGAATTAGAAAAGATGAAATTTTAACTTTACCAAAAGGTGAAAAAATTTACTCGATTTTAAGAAAACTTAAATTAATGAAATAGAAGATAGTATATAAATAGATGATAAGATTATATTAATGTATATAATCTTATCATCGTATATAGGAGAAAAAATCATGGGAAAAATATCTATTGTAGGACTAGGACCTGGAGATTATTCTTTGATTAGTCAAGGTGCATTAGATGCCTTAAGTACTAGTTCTAATGTTTATTTAAGAACTAAGAAACATCCAACTGTAGAGCAGTTACAAGAAAAAATTCAATATACTGCTCTAGATTATTTTTATGAAAAAGAAGAGAATTTTGAAGAAGTATATGGAGAAATTGCGAAATTTATAGTAGAAAAAGGTAAGAGTGAAGACTTAGTATACGCTGTACCAGGTCATCCTCGCGTGGCAGAGAAGACTGTAAGCATTATAGAAGGTTTATGTATACAAAACAACTTAGAATTGGATATAATCCCTTCTATGAGCTTTGTAGATGCTATGTACAATTACTTAGGGGTTGACCCAGCAGAAGGATTTAAATTATTAGATGCTTTTGAATTAGAAGAGTCTTATATAGATATAAATACAAATACTATAATAACGCAAATATATGATCCTTTTATTGCATCAAATGTTAAATTAAAATTAATGGAACATTACGATGATGAACAAGAAGTTTGCATAGTAGTTGGTGCAGGAATAAAAGAATTAGAAAGTAAGGCTTATGTAAAATTATATGAACTTGATAGACAACCTGAACTATTTAGTTACTTAACAAGTTTATACATACCAAAGAGTGATAAAAAATTATATAATACAGTTCATGACTTGCAAAATATAATGAAAAAACTTAGAGGTCCATCAGGTTGTGAATGGGATGCAAAACAAACTCACCAGACTTTAAAAAAATATCTAATTGAAGAAGCTTACGAAGTAGTACAAGCTGTTGATAATGATGATATTGATGAATTAATTGAAGAGCTGGGAGACGTACTTTTACAAGTTATATTCCATTGTCAAATAGGAGAAGAAGAAGGATTTTTTAATTTAGGAGATGTTTCAAGTAGTATTTGTAACAAGTTAATACACAGACATCCGCATGTTTTTGAAAATGTTGAGCTAGATATGAATAAATTTGATAAAACATGGGAAGAACTGAAAAAGAAGGAAAAAGGTGAAACCAGTGTGACTGAGGGGTTACAAAGGATTCCGCAATTTTTGCCGGCTCTAACTAAAGCAGAAAAAATACAACATAAAGCTTCCCTAGTAGGATTTGATTGGGACAATATTGGCGATGTTTGTAAAAAAGTTGAAGAAGAATATAAAGAACTACTTGACGAATGTAAATCAAGGAATATAAAATACATAAAGGAAGAGTTAGGCGATTTATTATTTTCAATAGTAAATTTGGCTAGATTTTTGCAAGTTGATCCTGAAGAAGCATTAAACCTAACTAGTAAAAAATTTATAAAAAGATTTAAATTTATAGAGGATAATGCTAAATTAATGAATAAGACATTGGAAGAAATGACATTGGAAGAAATGGATAAACTATGGGAAAAGGCTAAATTTCAATAAATAATAGAAGGAAATTTCATAAGTATATAGAACTTACAAGAAAAGAGTTTTATATTAACACATTTTAGGAGGTAAAAATAATGAATAAAGCTGAATTAGTATCAAAAATGGCAGAAAAAAGTGAGTTAGAATTAACTAAAAAACAAATAGAGGATGCATTAAATGCATTTATGGCTTCAGTTGAAGATGCACTAGTTGAAGGAGATAAAGTTCAATTAGTAGGATTTGGAACTTTCGAAACTAGAGAAAGAGCTGCTAGACAAGGAAGAAACCCAAGAGACCCACAACAAGTTATAAACATACCAGCTTCTAAAGCTCCAGTATTCAAAGCTGGAAAAGTTTTAAAAGAAGCTATAAACAAATAAGAACATAATAGTGATTAATAATAGATAAAAGTGTGGGCTTCCCACACTTTTTCTGCATATTAAGGAGGCCCTATGAGACTAGATAAATTTTTAAAAGTATCAAGAATAATAAAAAGAAGAACAGTGGCAAAGGAAGCTTGTGATAAAGGGATAGTTACTATAAATGGGAAACAAGCAAAATCATCTTCAGAAGTAAACATAGGTGATGTATTAGAAATTACTTTTGGAGAAAAAATAATGAAATTTAAAATAACTGAAATAAGAGAACATGTTCTTAAGGCTGAAGCTAAGGAAATGTATGAGATAATAGAATAATATTTGAATAACCTCAGTATATTTATATTAGGAGTAATTTATATATACTGGGGGGATATGATGGAACATAGTATAAGTTTAAAGGACAGATCTAATCTAGTTATATCAGGAGTAGATCATATATATTCTTTTAATGATAAGAGAGTAGAGCTTTTAACTTCTGCAGGAAGACTTATTGTGGAAGGTGAGGGCTTGGATATGAATAAGCTTAATTTGGAAGAAAGTATAATAAGTGTGGAAGGCACTGTAAACTCTATAAATTATGCCAAGGATAAAAAGCCTGAAGAAAAATTCTTTAAAAAGGTATTTAAATAATGGGATTTTTTATAGAGGACATAAATATATTTTATTTAACTCTTTATGGTGGAATAGTAATAGGGCTATTATTTGATTTATATAGATCACTAAGAACAAATTTTAAAATAGTAAAAAAAATATCTTTTGTTTTTGATGTTATATTTTGGATACTTATAACAGCTGTAATCTTCACAACAATTAATTTATTAGAAAGATTTGACTTAAGATATTATCATTTTGTAGCCTTATTTCTAGGTTTTATTTTATATTATAACACCATAAGTAAATATATTTTGATTGCATTCAATAAAATAATTTCTTTTATAACAAGCTTATTCAAAAAGACTATATACTACATAGTCAGTTTTTTAAATAATTTGTATTACATTATTATCTATTCAATACACCTTATATTTGATATTATTTGTTATATACCAAGTATACTTTTATCAACTAAGAGAAAAAGAAAAAATAAAAAGGGTGTAGGTGCATGAAGATAAAGATGTTAAAAAGATTTATGGGGCAGTATATGATTTTAGGCTTATTTGTATTTTTTTTAGTGTTTAGTATCATCACTGGATTTATATTTCAGATTAGAAAAGTAAATGAATATAAAGGCCAGATAGCACAAATAAACAACCAGATAGAAAATACTAAAGAGGAAATAAGTAAGTTAGAAAAATTAAGTAAAGATAATGATTTAGAATCAGTAGCAAGAAATGAGCTAGGTATGATTAAATCAAATGAAATAATATATGTAGATTCAAGTGAAAGAGATAACTAAGTTATCTCTTTTTAGTTTATAATAATATTAATTTAAGTAAGATTATTACTTGAAGGAATATTTATAATATATTGTTTGCAAACTGATTTATTAAAAACTATAACTAAGAGATATGGTAGACAATATGAACAGGATTGAATTTTAATAAGGAGGAATAACATGAAAATAGGAGCAATTGATATTGGTACAAACTCAATGAGGTTATTAATAGCAGATTATAACGATAATAAAATAGAGAATAGAAAGAAGTACATAAATACAACTAGAATAGGTCAAGGAGTTGACCAAGACGGTTATATTACAAATGAAGCTTTAGAAAGAAATTTAAAGGCTCTTAAAGAGTTCTCTGATAAATGTAATGAGGAAAAGTGTGAAAAAGTGTATTGTATGGGAACATCAGCTTTGAGAGATAGTAAAAATGGACAAGACTTTATTAATGAAGCAAAAAAATTAACAAATATAGATGTAAAGATAATTTGTGGAGAAGAAGAATCTAATTTAGGCTTTATGGGCGTACTAGAAGGCACAGAAGGTGATAAAAAAGAAGATATATTAGTAATCGATATTGGAGGTGGCTCTACAGAGTTTGTTGTTGGAAATGAAGAGGGTATTAAGTTTTGCAAGAGTGAAAATGTAGGAGCTCTTAGAATGACAGAAAAATTTATTACAACAGATCCTATTAGTGATGAAGAGTTTAGCTCTATGACAAACTTTATAGAGGATACTATATCATCGACTATTAATAAAATTGAAACAATGAATATAAGCAAATTAGTAGGAATTGGGGGAGCAATTACTTCACTTTCTGCTATGAATCAACAATTAGAGGTATATTCTATGGAAAAAGTTCATAATAGTGTGGTCACAAAAAAAGATTTAGAAAAAATTCTACAAAATTTAAAAATCATGACATTAAATGATAAGAAAGCCTTAAAAGGGCTACAACCAAAACGAGCAGATATTATAACGGCTGGTGTAAAAATATTACATATTGTAATGGAAAAGTTAGAAATTGAAAAAATAATGATAAGTGAGTACGATAATTTGGAAGGCTTAATGTGTCAAAACTCAAAAAATATGTCTTAATTTTTTAGGAATACTAAAACCAATTATGACAAAATATAATTCTCCCCTTTGATATAATTCATGTTAAACAAAGGAGGAGATTTTTTATGGATAGAGATGGAGTTGCTGTAAAAAGTAGAGGCTTTAATTTAAATAAAATAAAAATAAATAAATATATAAACACAAAGACGGCAATTTTTATGTTGCTGGGATTTTTTCTTAGTCGGTTCACCATTGTGGATGGGGTAGCACCCTTTGGAATAGCATTCTTCTTATTTTTTGTTAAATTAGATCAGTATAAATATCAAGTATTTTTATCAACTTTGGTAGGCACACTACTATCTTTCAATGATATATCATATATTGTTAAGTACAGTATATGTTTAGTTATTATTTTAGCTTTTAGTAATAAGATTAAAAAATTAGACTCTGTAGCCAAAATTAGTTTGCTAGGAGCAGTAATATTGCTTCCAATGTCTTTAGGACAAACAGCATACTATGGTAATAAAAACATATACGATTTTATAATAATTCTTATGGAATTTGTAGTTACATTTATTTCAGCATACATATTTTCGTTTGGGACAAAGTTCTTACTTAATAACAAGAACAAGATGTATATAAGTCCCGAGGAGGTAGTTTCCCTCAGCCTATTAATTGCCTTTAGTATTATAGGAATAGGCAATATAGGTTTATTAGGTGTTTCAGCTAGGGGAGTTTTAGCAACAGTGTTAATACTTATAGCATCTATACTTGGAGGTTCAACTCTGGGTGCTACAAGTGGAGTTATTGTTGGTTTAGGTTTTATGATATCTAACGTAGTATCGGCCCTATATATGGGAGTATATTCTTTTGCTGGCCTTGTATCAGGGGCATTTAATAAATTAAATAAATATATTTCTATATTAGGATATTTATTAAGTTGGATTATAATATATTCCTATACTTCAGGAATAACTTCAAATTTATCACAAATAATTGATATAGCCATAGGTTGTTTAATAGTTTCTCTAATACCAAAATCACTTTTTAATAAGATGGAGAAATTAGTAAAAACTAAGGTGGACTCTAACGAGGCTGTTTATGAATATATAACGAGAAGTAAAAATTTAACAAATAGCAAACTTATGAATATACAAAGAGTATATAATGAGTTGGCTAACACTTTTGACAAAGTAAGAGAAAGAGACAAAGTAATAGGCCAAAGAGATATCTCCGCTATAATTGATATGATTCATAATGATGAATGTCAGTATTGTAGTATGCAACGAATTTGTTGGGAATCAAAATTTAATTACACTTATAATTTAATCTATGAAATAATTGAAAAAATAGAGGATGGTGAGATAAGTACAAGAGATATTCCAGAAAGCTTTAGGAAAGAGTGTATGAAGCCAGAGCTAATTGTAAGAGTAGCTAACTATTATTATAAACTATATGCTCTAGACTATGATTGGAATATGAAATTAAGTGAAAGTAGACAAGTTATATCAAAACAAATAAAAGATATATCAAAATCAATAGAATGTATATCCAAAAGTTTAGAACAAGACATTATGTTGAATTTAGATAAAGAAAAAGAAATTTTTGATGAATTACAAAGACATAATATTATTGTGGACAAGGTTAATTATATTCAAGAAGGAAACGATGATTTTAAAATAACCATTGAAATGAAAAATTGTAGAGATGGTTGCTTGTGTGATGATAAATTATTAAAAGTTATTTCTAACTTTGTAGGAGAAACTTTAGATATTCAAAAGATCGGGTGCCATTGTTTAGGAGAAAATTGTAAAGCAATCCTTACAAAAGCTGAGAAATTTAAAGTGGTCACAGAAGCAGCAGCCATGTCTAGGGATGGTCATATATTCTGTGGAGATAATTATACATTTATGGAAATTTACGATGGTAAATATATGATGGCAATAAGTGATGGTATGGGAAAAGGTAAAAAAGCATACGATGAATCATCTGTTACCATAGACATCTTGGAAAATATGATGGAAGCTAAAATTGACAAAGAAATAGTCATAAACACAATAAATAATATGCTTTTACTTAAATCATCAGAAGAAATTTTTTCAACGCTGGATTTAGGTATAGTTGATTTGAAAAAAGGAAGATTGGAAACTGTTAAAATGGGAGCTTGCTCAACATATATTAGTAGAGAAAATAAGGATGTGGATTTAATTTCATCATCTTCACTACCAGTTGGAATACTATCTGAAATAAACTTAGATAGACACAATGTGAAAATAAAGAATGGTGATTTTATAATAATGGTCTCTGACGGTATTGTTGATGCTGGTAAGAATAATGACTTCGGAGAGAATTGGTTGATATACTTCCTTAAAAAACTTACAACAACTAATCCAAAGGAAATTGCAAATCAAATTTTAGACCGAGCTTTAGAATTACAGCTTGGAGAGGTAGATGATGATATGACTGTGTTGGTAACTAAAGTTGTAAGCAATTAAAATATAAATATCAACAAAAAGGTATAAAATTTGTTGATAAGATTGTAAAAAATGTTGATAAATAGGAGGAATATGGTGAAGTGATATAATTTTATAAATATAAAACCATTGAAAATACTAAAGTATAAGAAAAAGAAAGGGTGTTGATATGTGAATAACATTGTGGATAAGTCATGGTTATACACAGTATATAAAATTGAATAATTTGTAAAAAATAAGCCATCCTATTATTAAGTAACTTGATGAAAGGGTGGCTTTTTATGGGCAGAAAGTTATTAAAATTATTAATTGTTTTTTTATTACTATTTGGGATTTATACTACAAGACAAGATATTTACAGTACTTACTCTACAGCTTTTGCACAAAATGAAAAAGATGAAGAGAAGCCTAAAAAAGAAATTGATTATAGTAAATATTGTTGGAATTTATATACCTTATATAAAAATGATGATGCATGGATAAAAGATTTAAAAAAATTTAATAAAGATATGAATGAGCTGGAAAATTACATAGGAAAATTAACAAAGTCTAAAACACATTTATATTTAGGCATGGGAATAAAGGAAAAACTTGATATAAAGTTAAATTCTCTATCAGCTTATGCTAAGTTAAAAAAAGATTTAAATAAGAGTTCATATGAATATCTAAACATGACAGAAGAAATAAAAAAATCTTATTCTAGGTATATGAATATTACATCTCAGCTTGAGTTAGAAATACTTAAATTATCAGATAAAGATTGCAATAAATACTTATCAGATAAAAAAATTAATAACAAGTACGGAATGTATATAAAAGATATTCGAAGAAATAAAAAACATTATTTAGATGATAAGAGCGAGACTATATTATCAAACATGTCATCTATAAATGGATTGCCTAGCAATGTTTATGATTTATTTAGAAATATGGACAAGAAGTCTGATATAACTCCTGCAGAATATGAGAATGCTATACAAGACTATAGCAGAGAAAAAAGAGTGGAAGCTTATAAAAATGAATTTATACCATATAACGATAATATAAATACTCTGGCAGGCTTATTAAGTGGGCAGGTTAATAAAAATGTTTTTTATTCATCAGTAAGAAATTATGATTCATCTTTACAAATGTATTTAGACTCAGATAATATAGATGAAAAAGTTTATAAAGGATTAATAAAGACTGTAAGCAATAATACGGATAGTTTACACAAGTATATTAGTCTTAGAAAAAAAGTTTTAAATTTAGATAAAGTATATTACTACGATATGTTTGTACCTATTGTTAGTGAATGTGAAGAAGTTGTATCCTATGACAAAGCACAAGGTATGGTATATTCTGCTTTAGCACCTTTAGGTGATGCATATGGAAGTATAATATACAAAGCATTTAATGAAAGATGGATAGATGTATATTCAAAAGAAAATAAAGTTAGTGGAGGATACTGTTTATCTGTATATGATAATCATCCATATGTACTGCTTAACTACAATAGCTCTATAGGAGGTGTATCGACATTAATACATGAACTTGGTCATGCATCCTATGAATATTTAAGCACTAAAAATCAAAACTTTTATAATTCTTCTCCATCTATTTTTACTCATGAAGTTGCATCAACAACAAATGAAGTTTTACTTTATGAAAATTTAATTAAAAATGCAACAAATAATAAAGAAAAAGCTTATTATATTAGCATGTATTTAGATTTTATAAAAAATACGCTATATACTCAAACTATGTATGCTGAATTTGAAGATTATATACATGAAGCAGCAGAAAATAATAAGCAACTAAATGCATTAGTATTAAATGATAAATGGTCTATGTTGCTTAAAAAATATTATGGTGATGACTTTGAAGTTGATCCATTATCTATGGTAGGATGGGCTAGGATACCGCATTTTTATAATAGTTTTTATGTATATAAATATGCTACAGGGTGTTGTAGCGCAGTTACTTGTGCTCAAGACATATTAAAAAATGGTCCAGATAATTACCTGAATTTCCTTAAAAAAGGTGGTTCAGATTATCCTTTAAATCTGTTA
The DNA here is from genome assembly GCF_024621905.1 of Terrisporobacter muris. Lineage (NCBI taxonomy): Bacteria > Bacillati > Bacillota > Clostridia > Peptostreptococcales > Peptostreptococcaceae > Terrisporobacter > Terrisporobacter muris. The sequence goes on along the minus strand of NZ_JANKBY010000008.1, from coordinate 8,909 downwards.
AAATCTAATAATGTTGATTTAAATAGTCAAAAACCTATTAAAAAGACAATAGACAAGTTTGATGAATTAGTAAATGAATTAGAAAAATTATTAGCTGAGAAATGATTGATTAGACAATAATAAACATGACAAAACTATAAGTATGATGATAAAATAAGTATTAATATAACGTATTATATTTAAGATTATTGGAGGGAATAGCATTATGCAAAGGAAAATAAGAAAAGCGGTTATACCTGCTGCTGGTCTTGGGACAAGATTTCTACCAGCAACAAAGGCTCAACCAAAAGAAATGTTACCTATTGTTGATAAACCAACCTTGCAATATATAATTGAAGAAGCAGTGGCTTCTGGAATAGAGGAAATATTAATAATAACTGGTAAAAATAAAAAATCTATTGAAGATCATTTTGATAAATCAGTAGAGTTAGAATTAGAACTTGAACAAAAAGGGAAGACGGAATTACTAGAAATAGTTAGAGATATATCTAAGATGGTAAATATCTATTATATAAGACAAAAGGAACCTAAGGGACTTGGAGATGCTATACACTGTGCAAGGAGTTTCATAGGCGATGAACCTTTTGCAGTTATGCTTGGAGATGATATAGTAGATAATGATGTTCCATGTTTAAGACAACTTATGGATGCTTACGAAGAATATAGAACTACTATTCTTGGGGTTCAAACAGTTGAAAGTGAAAATGTAAATAAGTATGGTATAGTAGATGCTAAACATATAGAAGATAGAGTTTACAAAGTTAAGGATCTAGTTGAAAAGCCTGATATAGATAAAGCGCCTTCTAATATTGCGATTTTAGGAAGATATATAATTACACCTGAAATATTTGATATACTAGAAGATTTACCTATAGGAAAAGGTGGAGAAGTTCAATTAACTGATGCCTTAAAAAGACTATCTAAAAAAGAGGCTATGTATGCATATAATTTTGAGGGAAGAAGATACGATGTAGGAGACAAATTAGGCTTCTTAGAAGCCACTGTAGATTTTGCTCTTAAAAAAGATGAATTAAGAGATGATTTTATGAAATATCTTAAAAAAGTTAGCCTTGAAGATGCTGATAAAAAATAGAAGTAGAACTTAGAGAGGTGATTCAAATGGCTAAAAATATGCAGAAAAAAATGACTAAAATTATAGCAATAGGAATAGCTGTAATTTTTATATTAACAAGTGTATCAACGCTAATAAGAATGTTAGCTTGGTCCTTATAGAGAAAAGCTAGTCTTTTAAGACTAGCTTTTTTTTATATGCAAGGATATTATAATTGCTCTCAAATCTGTGTAAAACTCGCGGAATTAAGTAATATCAACAAATATTGAAATGTAAAAAGTTAATTTTTAGCAAGGTCGTTGTCTGAAGCGGAGCGAAGGCATCTCGTTGGCGGTATGAGCGAAGCGAATTTTTTATGAAATAGATTATAAATATAAAGTATATTAGCAGGTTGTAGATAAATAATAAAATAAGTTAAAAAATATAAAAAAGATATTGACTCCGACGTTAGGGAACCCTTTATTATAAAGTTGTAGGAGGCGTGTATATGGAATATACATCTAAGAAGTTTGCATAACTGTCCGGTGTCAGCGTTAGGACACTTAGATACTATGATGAAATTGGCATACTTAAGCCCAGTCGTATAAATTCATTAGGATATCGTATATATGGAGAAAAAGAAGCAGATTTATTACAACAAATATTATTTTATAAAAAGCATTCTAAAATATTAGTTTAAATATTTTAGAATGCTTTTTTCTTTTTATATCCAATCTAATTGACTTGAATAAGTTAGCTTTTCGAGGTGAAGGATTTATATGATTACTTAATTGAAGTAAATTTTTAGTATTAAGAAATATATAACTTATATGGCGTGATATAATAAAAAGAAATAGTATACCATATTGCTAGAAATGGTAAATATAAAACAAATATATACTACACTATTTACTAAAATAAGTATATAATATATAATTTTAAATGGAATATAATAAAGGAGATGGGAATTTAATGGATAGAAATTTAGCATTAGAGCTTGTAAGAGTAACGGAAGCGGCTGCATTAGTATCTTCTCAGTTTATGGGAAGAGGAGATAAGGATGGAGCTGATGGTGCTGCAGTAGAAGCAATGAGAAGAGCTTTTGAATCTGTAAAAATAAATGGAGAGGTAGTTATTGGTGAAGGAGAATTAGATGAAGCTCCAATGTTATATATTGGGGAAAAAGTCGGATTGCAAACAGAGGACTGTATGGAGGTTGATATAGCTGTAGATCCACTTGATGGAACTACATTAATAGCAAAAGGGCTTCCAAACGCAATATCAGTAATAGCTATTGGTAAAAAAGGTTCACTACTTCGTGCACCAGATACATATATGAAAAAAATTGTTGTTGGACCGAAAGCAAAAGGATGTATAGACTTAGATAAAAGTGTGGAAGAAAATATATTAAATGTTGCAAAAGCGTTAGGTAAAAAAACAACACAAATGACAATAATGACTCAAGATAGAGAAAGACATAATTATATAATTGAACCGGCTAGAAGACTAGGTTGTCAGATAAGAATGTTTGGCGATGGAGATGTGGCTACAGGTATTGCAACTTGTTTTGAAGAAACAGGTGTAGATATGCTTATGGGAATTGGTGGAGGACCAGAAGGTGTAATAACAGCGGCGGCTATAAAGTGCATGGGCGGAGATATGCAAGCACAAATTTATCCTATGAGTGAACAAGAAAGAAATAGATGTCATGAAATGGGATTATCTGATGAAGATATAGAAAAAAAATTAACTTTAGAAGACTTGGCTAAAGGTGAGGATTTATTTTTTGCTGCAACAGGAATTACAGAGGGAAATTTATTAAAAGGTGTAATAAATGTTGGAGATAACAAAGCTAAAACTGAATCTATTGTAATGAGGGGAAAGACAGGAACAATAAGATTTGTAGACGCAATACACAACTTAGATAAAAATGAGATTCTTATTGATTTAATGAAAAAATATAATATGGAATAATAAAAAGTGGACGGATTGTCCACTTTCTTTATTTTTGATGAATAAATTTACAAATAATAGTAAAAATAATAAAAAAGATGAGAACTAGGAGTTTTACGTGTTGACCATGATATTTAATAATGATATTATTATTTTATTAAATTTCATATTTAAAAATGATTACTTTTCTTTTTCACACCCTATATTCCCTATAAAACTAAAACTTAATTACAGCCTTAAATAAAATATGAGGAGGTTCATTTGAATTTGGAAAATATAACAATGGAAGAATTGAGTAAAAAGACCTTGGCGGAACTTAGACAGATAGCTAAGGAATTAGATATAAAATCAGTTACTAAGTATAAGAAAAATGAGTTAGTTGAGTTAATCAACAGCAGTCCTAAAGATAATACAAATGAAGAAGACAAAAGTATGTTACATAATAATAAAGAAAATATAGAGGCTAAAGTACAAAAACAGGGAAGAGAAAACATAGATAATAACGGGGACAGAAATAAACAGTTTAATAGAAATAGCGATACGGAAAATATTAAAACTGTAGATAAATCAGATAATAGACCTTATGTAAAAACTCATAGTAGAGAAAATCAAAACAATTCTCGTAATTTCAATAATAATAATAAAACTTCAGGTATGGAAAATAGAAATCAGAGAAATAATAAAAGTAATTATGTACCAAAAGTTGTTGAAGAATCTAAAATAATTAATGAGTTTAACACTTCTAAAGATGATGAAGTAGTTGGAGTTTTAGAAATACTTCCTGATGGATTTGGTTTCTTAAGAGGTTCTAACTATCAATCGACAGATGAAGATGTATATGTATCTCCATCTCAAATAAGAAGATTCAATCTTCAAACAGGAGATAAAGTTAGAGGCATAACAAGACATCCAAAAACAGGAGAAAAGTTCAGAGCATTATTATTTGTACAAAAAGTTAATGACGAAAAACCAGAAACTTGTATAAATAGAAAATCTTTTGTTAACTTAACGCCAATATATCCAGAAGAAAGACTGACATTAGAAAAAAGTCAACATGAAATATCAACTAGATTAATAGATTTAATTTCACCAATAGGAAAGGGACAAAGGGGTCTTATTGTCGCACCACCTAAAGCAGGTAAAACTATACTTCTTAAAAGTGTAGCTAATAGTATTGCAAAAAACCATCCTAATGTAGAGCTAATAGTTTTATTAATTGATGAAAGACCAGAAGAAGTTACTGATATGAGAGAGTCTATTAATGGAGATGTTATCTACTCGACATTTGATCAAGTATCAAGTCACCATGTTAAAGTAGCAGAAATGGTACTAAATAGAGCACAAAGACTTGTTGAACATGGTAAAGATGTTGTAATACTTCTTGACAGTATAACAAGACTAGCAAGAGCTTATAACTTAACAATATCTCCAACAGGAAGAACACTATCTGGAGGTCTTGATCCAGGAGCATTACATGGACCTAAAAAATTCTTTGGTGCAGCTAGAAATATTAGACAAGGTGGTTCGTTGACAATACTTGCAACTGCATTAGTAGAGACGGGGTCTAGAATGGACGATGTAATCTTTGAAGAGTTTAAAGGAACTGGTAATATGGAATTACATTTAGATAGAAAGCTTGCTGAGAAGAGAATATTCCCTGCTGTAGATATTTATAAATCAGGAACAAGAAGAGAAGACTTATTACTTTCAGAAGAAGAAAAAACAGCTTTATGGAAATTGAGAAAAGAAATGAGCAACAATTCTATATTAGAAGTTACAGATAATTTAATCGAAGCTTTAAAGAAAACAAAAAATAATGAAGAATTCATAAGAAGCATTAAGTAAAATTAATAAACCTAAAATCATATAATGAAGAAATACAAAAATCCTTGTATCACTAAAAAACATGTGATATAATGATGTAGTTGAAGATGAAAACTTAAAATTAATATAATTAATTTAGAATATAATTGAAAAAGAGGTGACTAAGAATGCAAAAAGATATACAACCAAAATACAATGCAGTTGAAGTACACTGTGCTTGTGGAAATACTTTCATGGCTGGTTCAACTAAGGACGAAATAAGAGTTGAAGTATGTTCAGAATGCCATCCTTTCTATACTGGAAAACAAAAGAACATAGAAAAAGGTGGAAGAATAGACAAATTCAAACAAAGATTCAAAATGGATTAATTATTGTAAAAAGAGGGGTTGGTTATCCAACTCCTATTTTATTTCCCTAATTACTAAAAAATACATAATTTTAGAATATTATCAGTAATAACATTAGATAAAGACTTAGGAGGTTCGAAAATATGTATAGACCAGTAAACCATGGTTATATTGAAGTAGTAGTTGGACCTATGTATAGTGGAAAGAGCGAAGAATTAATAAGAAGATTAAAAAGAGCTAAAATTGCAAAACAAAATATTGTTGTATTTAAACCTCATATAGATGATAGATATAGTAAGAAAGACGTTGTATCTCATAGTGGGGACAGTATAGAAGCTATTCCAATAGAAAAAGCATCTGATATTTATAATTTAATAGATGAAGATGTTCAAGTTGTGGGAATAGATGAGGTGCAATTTTTTGATGAAGAAGTAGTGGATATAGCTATTGACTTAGCTAACAAGGGAGTAAGAGTCATAGCAGCAGGCTTAGATATGGATTTTAAAGGAGAACCATTTGGACCTACACCAAAACTTTTAGCAGTCGCTGAATTTGTAGATAAGATTCAAGCTATTTGTTCTGTGTGTGGTCAACCAGCAACAAGATCACAAAGATTAATAGATGGAAAACCAGCAAGATATGATGATCCTATTATTCAGGTAGGAGCTGTAGAAAGCTATGAAGCTAGATGTAGAAAGTGTCATGTGGTAAAATAAATTATTAACCCCTTAAAAGTATAATATAATACTCTAAGGGGAATTTTTATATTATAATAGTTTTAGTGATTGAAAAATTATTATGAGGAGTATGGCCATGAAAAAGCAAAGTGTTGGAGGGCAAGCTGTAATTGAAGGCGTTATGATGCAGTCTAAAAATTACAGAGCTATTGCTGTTAGAAAAAGTAATGGAGAAATAGAATTAAAAAAAGAGAGAATAAGAAGTTGGATAAAAGATAAAAAAATTGATAAAATACCTTTCTTAAGAGGTTCGTTTGTTTTATTTGAAACGATGATAGAAGGTATGAAAAGCTTAAACTATTCATCAGAATTTTTTTTAGAAGAAGATGAAGAGGAAGAAGATGTAATAGATAAGTTTTTAAAAAGAATATTTAAAGATAAAGCAAATGATGCAATTATGGCAGTATCTCTTATTTTAGCAATGATTCTTTCTGTTGGGTTATTTGTATTAATTCCAACATCAATAGGAGGATTATTTTCATCATTTATACACAACAACATAATACTTAACTTAATTGAAGGTTTAATTAGAATAGGTATACTAATATCATATATGTTGTTAATATCGAGAAATGAAGATATAAAAAGAACATTTATGTATCATGGAGCAGAACACAAGGTTATTTATTGTTATGAAAATGACTTAGAATTAACAGTAGAAAATGCAAGGAAATTTACAACACTGCATCCTAGATGTGGTACAAATTTCTTATTCATAGTAATGTTTACATCAATTATATTATTTTCTTTCTTTGGATGGCCAAATATTTTAGCTAGAATAGCAATGAGAATATTGTGTATACCTATAGTTGCTGGCATATCTTATGAAATAATAAAATTTCTTGGGAAATATAATAATATATTAAGTAAAATTGTTGCATATCCAGGAATGATGCTTCAAAATATTACTACAAAAGAACCAAATGATGAACAATTAGAGGTGGCAATAAAAGCATTAAAGGCTGTAATTTAAGAGAAATAAGGGAGAAGCTTATGACTATTAAGGAAATAATTATAAGATATTCGAAAGAACTTGAAGAAATAAGTCCTACGCCTAGACTTGATGTGGAAACATTACTACAAAAAGTTCTTGATGTAGATAGATTATATATACTTTTAAACTTAGACAAATCTCTAAGCGATGATGAAGAAAAATTATTTAATAAGTTTATAGAAGAAAGACTGAGTAATAGGCCTATTGCTTATATCGTGGAAAATCGTGAATTTATGGGATTAGATTTTTATGTTAAGGAAGGTGTTTTAATACCAAGGCCTGACACTGAAGTATTAGTAGAAGAAGTTATTGAATTATGTAAAGATAAAGGGCCTATAAATATACTTGATATAGGTACAGGTTCTGGTGCTATTACTGTAAGTTTGGCAAAATATTTAGTAAATGCTAAGATTACTTCTGTAGATATATCAGACATTGCTTTGGAAATTGGCGAAAAGAATGCCCAAAGTAATGATGTAGATGATAGAATAACTTTTATTAAATCAGACTTATTTACAAATATAGATAAAGATATGAAATTTGATATAATAGTATCTAATCCACCTTATATAAAAAAAGAAGTTATTGAAACTTTAGACAAGCAGGTTAAGGATTTTGAGCCATATAATGCATTAGAAGGTGGAATTGATGGTTTGGATTTTTATAGAGCAATAACAACACAAGGCAAAAACTATCTTAATAAAGGTGGAATTTTAGCATATGAAGTAGGCCATGACCAAAGTGAAGATGTTAGTAAGTTAATGGAGAAGGATGGATATACTAATATATATACTAGAAAAGACCTACAACAAATTGACAGAGTTGTTATAGGTAGTGTTTTATGATATAATGAATTGCTTGAAATTGTACGAAAAAAGAGGTGAACGGTATGTTAAACAAACTACAGGTTTTAGAAGATAAATATATAGATTTAACTGAAAAAATCAGTGATATGGAAATAATAAATGACCAAAAAGTTTGGCAAAAGTATATGAAAGAACATGCAGATTTAGAGCCTATCGTTTTTAAATACAGAGAATATAGAAATGTATTAAACAACCTTAGCGAGTCTAAAGCTATATTAGAAGAAGAATCTGATGAGGACCTAAGAGAATTAGCTAAAATGGAAATAGCTGAATTAGAATGTCAGGTTGAACCATTAGAAGCAGAATTAAAAATTCTTTTATTACCAAAAGACCCTAACGATGAAAAGAACGTTATAGTTGAAATAAGAGGTGGAGCAGGTGGAGATGAAGCAGCTCTATTTGCAGGAAACTTGTTCAGAATGTATTCTAGATACGCTGAAAGAAGAAGATGGAAAATTGAACTTTTAAGTGCTAGTGATACTGGAGTTGGAGGATACAAAGAAGTATCTTTCCTAATAAAAGGTAAGGGTGCTTACTCAAGACTTAAATACGAGTCAGGAGTTCATAGAGTTCAAAGAATACCAGCTACTGAATCTGGGGGAAGAATTCATACTTCAACTGCTACAGTTGCAGTTTTACCAGAAGTAGAAGATGTAGAAGTAGAAATAAATCCAAATGATTTAAGAATAGACGTATTCCGTGCATCAGGAAATGGTGGACAGTGTGTCAACACAACTGACTCAGCTGTAAGAATAACTCATTTACCTACAGGTGAGGTTGTATCTTGTCAAGATGAAAAATCTCAGTTAAAGAATAAAGAAAAAGCTTTAAAAGTATTAAAAGCTAGACTTTATGACAAAGCTTTATCTGAACAACATGATGAAGTTGCTGCAGAAAGAAGAAGTCAGGTTGGTACTGGGGATAGATCTGAGAGAATAAGAACTTATAACTATCCACAAGGTAGAGTAAGTGATCATAGAATAAACTTAACTCTTTATAAATTAGATCAATTCTTAGATGGTGATATAGACGAAATGATAGATGCATTAATCACAGAAGATCAAACTAAAAAGATGACAGCAATATAAAATCCCTAAATTTTTAGGGATTTTTTCTATAGGTACTTAAATATAATTT
>NZ_JANKBY010000089.1:0-11840 GCF_024621905.1 Terrisporobacter muris | reverse complement strand
TATTTTTTTAGTTCAGTTAAACATAAAAATAAAATAGCTCTATTTTCAAATTCTTCTCTGTCTTTAGGAAGAGGCTGAGTTTTCATATCATTAGAAATCCTATTCAAATCACTTAATAAATTAGTAACAGTATTAGCTTCGAAAGAAGTATTTCCAACTTTATTTATAAACTCAGACACTATATATCCTTGAGAAGGAACGTAATTTAGCTGAGATACTAATGTGTATAGATTATTTAGGATATCTCTTTGACTTTTTATTATCTCCATATGCTCTAAGAAATACTTTGTATCGCTTAGTAAATTATTATTAATATTTTCATAAGCATCTTTAGTACTGTTTTTTATTAATTTATTCAATTCATCTAAGTTGTCTTGGAAAGAAAGGTTTTTATCTGGATTACTTATTATATCAGCAATGTCCATTAGAATTAAGCTAACTTGTTCTTGCAGCTTTTGTTGACCAAGATAAATTTTATGAAAATTAGAAGGCATATACATGTTGATTATTATACCTATTCCAGCACCAATTATAAAAAGTCCTGTTTCATTTAATATCCAATAAATACTCATTGAACTTTGAAGTAAGTAATGAGAAGAAATAACAACACACATTGCTATAACATATCTTATATTTAATACAAAGCAAGTACCTATTATAATTAATATGTATAAAGAAAATGCAAATAAATTATAGCCTAATAAATTGAAACATATATATGAATAGACTGTGCATAGTACAAATCCAAATAACTTTCCGAAAGCTCCTTTTAAAGTTTCTTTTTTCGTATCTTTTACAACTAAAAGAGTAATTACTCCAGCTACAGTTGAATATTGAAGTTTAAAAAAAGATGCAATAATAATTGCTAATATACTTCCTAATGATAATTTTAATACTTTAACTGCATCTGTTTTGTTCAAGTTAAAACCTCCTTGTAAAATTATATTATTCATATTTTATCATAAATATAGTATTTCATGAAGAAATTATATAATATAGTAAAAGGACATATGTCCTTTTGATTAATTTTAATAATTATTAAAATTAAAATAGTACAAAACTTAGGAGCAAGTTAAAATGTATGACAACTCATTATACAAAGAAATAGAAAATAAAAAAGTTAAAGAATTTATAAGAAATATACCTAGGCATATAAAAGGAAACTGTAATTTTAAATGTATTGAAAAGGATAAAATAGTTGTACTTAAGGAACATGAAATAGAAAAAATATATATACATTGTAAAGGGAAAATGATAGTAAGAAATGAATTTGAAAATGGCTTTATATATGATTTCGCAAGTATTGAGCCCATATCTTACATAGGGGCTATGGAGATTATGGCAAATAAAAATATCTATTCTTCCACATTACAAACTATGACGAATAGTATAATTCTTGAGATGGATAAATTTGATTTTATAGAATGGATTAATAATGATCATAAGTTGACATTAGATGTATTGCATTTTGTATCAAATCAAATGTATGAACAGTCATTAAAAACAGGAGAAGTTTTAGCTTATCCAGCTATAGGTATTTTGATAAATTATTTAATTAATGTTTTTGAACGAAGTAATAAAAATGAAGTTGTATTGAAAAAAACAAGAGAAGAAATAGGCTCTATTTTAGGATTTTCAGAAAGAACAGTTAATAGAAATTTGAAAATACTAAAAGATGAAAACCTAGTTTTTGCAGATAGAAGAGGTATTTTAATTACTGAAGAACAATGTGAAAAACTATATAAGAAATTAGATTCAATAAAAAATAAATGAGCTAATTATGGGGGACATTCAAATGAATCAAGTATTGGAAATAATAAAAAATGAGACATTAACTTATAACCAACAATTATTACAGTTGGCAGGATATGCAGGAAATAGCATAGAGGTTTTTGATATAGACGAAGAAACTAAAAAATTATTGGATGCAGAAATAATATGCACAATGTTTGAAGGAAACACTCCTTACAGACCAAGATATGTTATACCAAACTATGAAGTTTTAATGGAAAAAGGGTGTGAATTTCTAAGTTTAGAAGCACCGACTGATATTTGGGAAGCAACTAATAGCTTATTAATTTTATATAAACATGTACCATCTATAACATCGTACCCAGTGTACCTTGGAAATATAGATACACTTTTAAATCCTTTTGTAAAAGATGAAGAAGAGGCTTATAAAGCAATAAAGTTATTCTTAAAGCATGTTGATAGTGCATTAACAGATTCATTTGTTCATGCGAATATAGGACCAGTTGATACTAAAGCAGGTAGATTAATACTTAAAGCTATGAAAGAATTAGAATGTGCAATGCCTAATTTAACAGTTAAATATGATAAAGATATAACCTCAAAAGAATTTGCTAAGCTTTGTGCAAGTACTGCTTTAGTTACTGCAAAGCCAAGTTTTGCTAACCATAAAATGGATACAGCTGATTTTGGAACAGAAAACTATGCATTAGCTTCTTGTTACAATGGATTTATAGTAGGAGGTGGAGGTTACACTCTAGTTAGATTAGTTTTAAGTAGACTAGCAGAAACTGCTGATTCGGTAGAAGATTTCCTATACAATAAGCTACCATTTGCAGCAGAAAAAATGCTTAATTATATAGATGAAAGAATTAAATTCCTAGTTGAGGAAGCGGCTTTCTTTAAAACAAGTTTCTTGATTAAAGAAGGATTTATAAAAAAAGAATTATTTACAGGAATGTTTGGTATGGTAGGTCTTGCGGAAGCAGTTAACCATTTACTAAATGCAACTGAACAAAATGATAGATTTGGCTATGGAGATGAAGCAAACGAATTAGGATTAAAAATAGTAGAAAAGCTTAATGAAGTAGTGACATCATATAAATCACCATATGTGGGAGATGCTTATAAAAATAATCATGTTATGCATTGCCAAGTTGGTATAGATACTGATACAGGAATATCTCCAGGATGTAGAATACCAGTGGGAGAAGAGCCAGAAATATTTAAACATATAATTCAATCAGCGCCATTCCACAAATATTTCTTCAACGGAATAGGAGATATATTTGTATTTGAAGATACTTATAAAGATAATCCAGAAGCTATCGTAAATGTTATAGATGGAGCATTTAATTCAGGAATAAGATATATATCTGCTTACGCAGGTGGATGTGATGTAGTTCGTGTTACAGGATATCTTGTGAAAAAATCAGAAGTAGCACAACTTGAAAGTGGACAAGCAGTTAAAAATAATGCAACTGTATTTGGTATGAATGCTAAAAATGGAGCAAAAGCATTTGATAGAAGGCTGAGAGATTAATTATGGCTTTAGTTAATAAAATTATTCCGTTTTCATGTATAGATGGACCTGGAAATAGAACAGCAATATTTTTTCAGGGGTGTAACTTTAAGTGCACCTATTGTCATAATCCAGAAACCATAAACAAGTGTGTAAACTGTGGATTATGTGTTAAAGTTTGTCCTGTAGATGCTTTAAATATTGTGGATAAAAAGGTTACTTGGGATGATAAAAAATGTGTTGCATGTGACGCATGTATTCGAGAATGTGATAACTTATCTACTCCAAAAACTAAGGATTATTCAGTAGATGATTTATTTGAAGAAATTAAACAAGTTAGCCCTTTTATTCAAGGAATAACTGTTAGTGGCGGTGAGGCTACACTTAATATAGATTTTATAGCTCAATTGTTTAAAAAAGTAAAAGAAGAGCTTGGCCTTACTTGTTTTGTTGATACTAATGGGAGTATTGATTTAACACAATATGAAGAGTTCGTAAATTTAACCGATAAATTTATGATAGATGTTAAAAGTATGGATGAGAAAGAGCATGTTAAAGTAACTGGACAGAGTAATGATATTGTGATTAAGAATGTAAAATACTTACTTGATTTAGATAAGATTTATGAGGTTAGAACTGTAATAGCACCAACTTTAAATAATGAAAATACAGTTAGAGAAGTGTCAAAGATAATTAAAGATAAGTGTAAATACAAGTTTAATATATACAGACACCATGGAGTGAGAAAAGAAGGTTTGGATTTTCATGGATATGTAAGTCCTGACGAGGAAGAAATTAATAAATGTTATAGAATCTACAAAGAAAGTATTTTATAGAAGAAAACACATTGATATTTTATCAATGTGTTTTTTATTGTAAGGAAACTATATGTTATCTGATTTATGGATAACGTATAATTTCCAACTTTACAACTTGAGCAACGGGCGAAGCCGTTGGCGATATAAGCCAAGCTAATTTTTTAGTCATATTGAGTTTTTATATACATATATTTAGTACTAGCCTTTCAAAACTTTTAAATATGGAGGAGAAACTATGGAAGGAAAAATTAGTATACTAAATGTAATGAAGTTTGCAGGAGCATTTATAGCATTTATTATTGGATCAGGATTTGCTACAGGTCAGGAAATTATGCAGTTTTTCACATCAAATGGATTATATAGCTTAGTATCAATAATTATAAGTTTAATATTATTTACATATTTCGGTAGTACAGTCATGTCATGTGGTTTTGATTATGGGAGCTTGAAAAAGTACAGACCATATAAATACTTTTGTGGAAATAAAGTAGGATTATTTTATGAATACTTCGTTCCAGTTTTATTATTTATAAGTGTCATAGTTATGATTTCGGGAGCAGGAGCAACATTGCAAGAGTATTATGGACTAAATTACTATGTAGGTTGTGCTATGATGACAATATTAGTACTTATTGCTTTTCTTTGTGGATTGGATAGTCTTATTAACATAATTGGTTTTATTGGTCCTGTTATAGTTGTATTTTCTTTGATTGTGGGATTTACTATTTTGGTTCAAAATTTAGACGGATTAAAAAATATTTCACAAACAATAATGGAGGTTAATCTTACAAAAGCAGGAGGGAATTGTGTTAAAAGTGGAATATTATATGCATCATATAACATGGTAAGTGGATTATTTTTCTTTACATCTCTTGGAAATAGTGCGGATACTAGAAGAGAAGCTAAGTATGGAGCAATTGTGGGAAGTTTATTATTAATGATAGTTATTTTGGTAATGAATTTTGCTTTATTATCAAAAATAAATGATATTTATAAATTATCCATACCAACTTTATATTTTGCAAAATCCATATCACCTATGTTTGGTAAAGTTTTTTCTATTGTCTTGTTATGCGGGATTTTTTCAACAGCTGCACCAAATTTTTGGACAGTATGTGACAAAATTTCTAAAGAAGGAAGGTATAATTCAAAGATTATTGCCATTATTATTTCAATTTTAGCATTTTTCTGTGGTTTATTTCCATTTGAAAAATTAGTAGCAAATGTTTATCCACTGACAGGAATTTTAGGTATACTCTTATTTATATGTATATTTTTAAAGCAGATTAGTAAAAGAATTATATAATAATTACATAAAAATAAGTATAACTTTAGATGATAGTTATACTTATTTTTTTACTAATAAGTTTTTCATAAAATCTGATGTCTTATATTTTTTTAAGATATCTTTTAATGTAATTATTGAAGGAGTCATTATTTTATCCTTATGATAAACAAGCTTAAAAGATCTTTTTAATGTATTTAGATCAGTTTTTATTATATGGATTTTGCCATTTATAATATCCTCTTCAAAAGTATGTATAGATAGAAGAGATAGACAATTATCATCTAAAATAGCTCTTCTAATAGTGTCAGTTGAGCTAGCCTCATATGCTAGTTTTATATGAATTTTATATTTATGTAAAATTTGCTCGAAAAATTCTCTTGTACCACTACCATCTTCTCTCATAGCAAACCTTTGATTCTCTAAATCATACAATGTTATTTTTTCTTTATTTAGAAGAAGATGATTATTATTGCATAAAAGAACAAGATAATCATCAATAACAGGAATTGTAACTAAGTCTTGAGAATGAATATCCCCCTCTACAATAGCGATGTCTAGTTCAGATTTTAATAATTTCCTTTCGACCATGGCTGTATTATTAACATAAGCATAAGTACTTACTCGAGGAGCCACACTATGAAATTCTTTTATTATTTTGGAGAGAAGGCAAGTTCCAACAGTTACAGAAGCACCTATTCGTAAATGCTCTATATGAAGATTATCATTCATTTTTTTCTCTAAATTATCAAACTGTTCTACTATTTGTGTGGCATAGGTGAAGAGTTCTTTACCAAAGGATGTTATGTATAATTTTTTAGACAGCCTATCGAAAAGTTTTCGATTATAGTGATCTTCTAACTCACGAATAGCTTGACTTACTGTTGGTTGAGATATAAATAATCTCTGTGCAGCTATGCTCATTTTACCAGTTTTTGCAACTTCTATAAAAATGCGCAAGTGTCTAATTGTCATAAAATAGCCTCCTTATTTTACTAATAAATATGTTTAATTGATATTGATTATCTATAGGTTTTACCTATGTTTTTCATAAGATAATATCGCTTTTAATAGTATATCACAAGTGCTACAATAAAATTGAATAATTAGGAAAAAAATGTAAATTATATAAATTTTAATGTGAAATAAAAGGGGGTTGATAAGTGTGAAAGTACTTATTATTGGAGGTGTTGCAGCAGGGACTAAAGTTGCAGCAAAGTTAAAACGAGAAGATAGAAGTTCAGACGTAACTATTATTACTAAGGGGAAAGATATATCTTATGCAGGATGTGGCCTTCCTTACTATGTTGGAAATGTTATCACAGAAAAAGAACAATTAATTGTAAATACTCCACAAAAATTTGAAAAATTAACAGGAGTGAAGGTTCTAACTGAAATGGAAGTTATAAAAGTTAATCCAGAAGAAAAAACTGTGGATGCAGTAAACGTACAAAGCAAAGAAACATATAATTATGGATATGACAAACTAGTAATCGCTAGTGGTGCATCTCCTATAAAACCACCCGTAGAAGGTTTAGACTTAAAAGGAGTTTTCTTTATGAGAACACCTGAAGATGCAATTAATTTAAGAGATTCAATAGAGCAGGGAGAAATTAAAAGAGCTGTAGTTGTAGGAGCAGGATTTATAGGATTGGAAGTTGCAGAAAATTTAGCTAAACAAGGAGTGAAAGTTTCTGTCATAGATATGGCAGAACATGTACTTTCAGGGTTTGATGAAGAAATGAGCGAATATATAGAAAATCATTTAGCCGAAAATGGAATAATGACTGCTACAGGAGTAAGAATGGAAGGAATTATAGGTACTGATAAAGTTGAAAAAGTTAAAACTTCTAGACGTGCTATGAAGACAGATGCAATTGTACTTTCAATAGGAATTCGTGCAAATACCAATTTCCTTCAAGATAGTGGTATAGAACTTATGCCAAATAAAACTGTAAAAGTAGATGAATACTTGCAAACAAATATAGAGGATATTTATGCTATAGGAGACTGTGCATGTGTAATAAATAAAATTACAAAGGCACCTCAATGGTCCCCAATGGGTTCTTCTGCTAATATAGAAGGACGTCTTACTGCTAAAAATATATTAGGAAAAAATAAATCTTATGAAGGTGTTCTTGGTACTGCTGTTTGTAAATTACCAAACTTAAATACAGGAAGAACAGGGCTTACAGAAGTGGCTGCAAAGGAAGCTGGATATAATCCTATAAGCGTAATCTCTGTTGTAGATGATAAGGCTCATTATTATCCAGGTGCAAGTAATTTTATTATTAAAATGATATCTGATAGAGATACAAAGAAATTACTAGGGCTACAAGTACTTGGAAAGGGAGAAGTAGATAAAATAGTTGATATAGCAGTTACAGCTATATCATTAAATGCATCAATAGATGATTTAGAAAACTTGGATTTTGCTTATGCACCACCATTTTCTACAGCAATTCATCCATTTGCTCACACATTAAATATATTACAAAATAAAATAAATGGAGAGTTTGAAACAATAACTCCAGTAGAATTTAAAGCAGGAAAAGCTAATGATTATAAAATAATTGATGCATCCATATTGCCAACTTTAAAAACTGCTCCATATATAGACTTAACAAAGGTGGAAGGTGTACTTCCAGAATACGATACTAATGAAAGATTATTACTGATATGTGCAAAAGGTAAACGCGCATATATGTTACAAAATCGTTTAAAGTTCTATGGATATAGTAACACAAAAGTTCTTGAAGGTGGATTGACTTTCAATGAAATAGAGGAAGATGAAGAATAATTATTAAAAAGGGGGAAAAACAATGGCAACATTGACAATTAGTAAGGAAGATGAAAAAAGAGTAAAGGCTTTAGGTTTTTTAAGTAATAAGGGTACTGATAATTTTTCTGCAAGGGTAATAACTGTAAATGGAAAAATAACAGCAACACAACAAAAATGTATAGGAGAAGCAGCTGAGTTATTTGGTAACGGAATAGTAACATTTACAACTCGTCTTACAGTGGAAATACAAGGCATACCATATGAAAAAATTGAAGATTTTAGAGCATATATAGCAAAAGAAGGTCTTGAAACTGGAGGAACAGGCTCAAAAGTACGTCCAGTTGTATCATGTAAGGGAACTACTTGCCAATATGGTTTAATAGATACATTTGAACTATCAGAAGAAATTCATGAAAGATTTTATAAAGGATATTCAGGTGTAAAGCTTCCTCATAAATTTAAAATAGCAACAGGTGGATGTCCAAATAACTGTGTAAAACCAGATTTAAATGACTTGGGAATAATAGGACAATATATACCAAATTTTGATGAAGACTCTTGTAATGGATGTAAAAAATGTGCTATAGAGAAATTATGCCCAATAAATGCATGCAAAGTTGTGGATGATATATTAGAAATAGATGAAGAGCTATGCAATCATTGTGGCCGTTGTGTAGGAGCATGTCCATTTGATGCGATTGAAGACGGAACATATGGATATAAAATCTATATTGGTGGTAGATGGGGTAAAAAAATAAATCATGGTATAGCTTTAAATAAGGTATTTACTAGCAAGGAAGAAGCCTTAGATATAATAGAAAAAGCCATATTATTATATAGGGAACAAGGAAAAACAGGGGAGCGTTTTGCCAACACTATAGAACGTTTAGGTTTTGAAAATGTGGAAAAACAATTATTAGCAAATGATTTACTTGAGAGAAAAGAAGAAATAATAAATGCAGACCTTCACTTAGTTGGAGGAGCTACTTGCTAATAGAATATAAATAAAAAAGTATCTTACAATTATGTAAGGTACTTTTTTATTTATATAAGTTGTAGACTGGCAGGTCTAAGTCTTATAAAATAATTAGTGACTGTTAGAATGGTATTTATTGGAATGTGAACTTATGATATTGCTAAAGATTTTTGATAAGTTTATGAAAGAAGGGGGATGAGGTTATGGATGAAATAATATTGGAATTAAAGGGTTTAAAAAAGAGTTTCGGAGGAAAGGAAGTATTAAAAGGGGTTGATCTCAAAGTAAAAAGAGGAGAGATTATTGGATATATTGGTGCCAATGGTGCAGGAAAAAGTACAACTGTAAAAATTATGTTAGGCATAGTAGATGGATATGAAGGAGATGTAATAATTTTTAATAAAAGTATTGAAGATACAAAAGGTGAATATAAAAAGAAAATAGGATATGTGCCAGAAGTATCGGAAGTATATGAAAGTTTAACTGCAATAGAATATTTGAATTTCATTGGTCAATTATATGATTTGGATGTGGAAACATTAACAATAAAAGGAAAAGAACTTATGAAATTATTTGGAATATACGATTACTTAAACACAAGAATATCAACATTTTCAAAAGGAATGAGACAAAAATTAATACTTATTTCCAGTATTATTCATAATCCGGAAATATTATTTTTAGATGAACCCCTAAGTGGATTAGATGCTAATTCTGTAATGATAGTTAAAGAATTACTTGAAATATTTGCAGGAGAAGGAAAAACTATTTTTTATTCATCACATATCATGGATGTAGTAGAGAAGATAAGCCATAGAATAGTGTTACTTAATGATGGAAAAATAGTTGCTGATGGAAGTTTTGATGAACTTAAAGAAAATTCTAAAGAAGGTTCATTAGAAGAAATATTTAATGAAATAACAGGGTTTAATAATCACAAAGAAATTGCTGATAGAATTTCTAGTGTAATTAAGTAGGTGAATAATATGAAAGAATATAAATTTTTAAATATTTTAGATAAATTTAAGGGGATATATACTAAAGTTGGTGTAGATTATGAAAAAATGAGGCTAATTTTAAGTATGAAATTAACTCTTGATAGTAGAAGAACATCTACTGTTATGCAAAATTCTAGCAAGGAAGATGAAAGTGATGAAAGTAAAAATTCGTTTAATAAAGCATTAATTATGTATGGAATAATGGGGATTTTTATTGGAATAATAACACTATTTTCATTTAATAAGATGTATACATATTCTCTAGTTTTTGGGATGTTTATGTTTTTTATATTAACTATATTTATATCGGATTTTTCAAGTGTTCTTTTAGATATGAGGGATAAAAATGTAATAGGAACTAAGGGCATTGATAATAAAACAATTAATGCAGCTAAACTAACTCACATATGTTATTATATCTTCCTAACTTCATTGGCATTATCATGGCTTACAATAATAGGAATGTTTAAATCAGGAGTTTTAATAGGAATTCTTTTTATATTAGAATTAATAATAATAGATATATTTATGATTGTAATAACAGCATTATTATACCTGTTGATTTTAAAGTTTTTTGATGGAGAAAAAGTTAAAGATATAATCAATTTTGTGCAAATAGGATTAACAATAATAATGACCATAAGTTATCAGTTATTAGGGCGAATGTTTGATATAGTTGATTTAAATATAATATATGAAAGTAAGATATGGAACTTGTTTTTTCCGCCAATGTGGTTCGCATCACCTTTATATGCAGTTGATGGTGGGGAAATTAATAAAATAATAATAGCTCTTATTGTATTAGCCTTTCTTGTTCCAATTATAGCAATTAGTCTATATATAAATAATACGTCTAAGTTTGAAGATTCTCTTTCTAAATTAAATATTGCCAATGATAATGAAAAAGAAAAGAAAAATAGGGTATTTTATAAAATTGGAAGATGTATGTGTAGAAGTAATGAAGAAAAAGCAGCTTATGATCTTTCAACTTCTATAATAAAAAGAGAAAGAGAATTTAAATTGATGACATATCCTAGCTTAGGTTTTGATATGGTATTTCCATTACTATTTATATTTATGTTTTCAATGGATTTTATAAGTGAAATAAAGAATATATCTTTACATATGTCATTAAATATCTATTGGTTTATATTTATGGTTCCAACTTTATTAATAACACTGCAATATTCAAATAACTATAAGGCAGCATGGATTTATGATGCAACATTTATAAGTGATAAATCTAATATATACAAAGGCGCATATAAAGCTCTTTTAGCAAACTTATTATTGCCACTATACTTATTTGAAAGTATAATTTTTATCTTAATTTTTGGAGTTAAAGTAGTGCCTATTTTAATTATTGCTTTTGTATTTTTATTACTTTTCATAGTCATTGAACATATAATAGGAAAAAATAGTTTACCATTTACTATTAAGTTCGGACAGGTTAACAAAAGTCAGAACATAATTAATACTTTATTAGGGATGATTATTTTAGGTGTAGCAGTAGGAATAAATTATCTTTTACTATTTAATATATATGCATTAATAGCATATGGAGTGATTTTAATAATTATAACATTTATTATGTGGAAGAAACATATAAAAGCTTAGAAGTGATTTGCTAAAAATAAAACTACTGAATAATTATAACACTATCTATTATTATGCTACCCACTATCTCTATAGCTCTTTTTTGTTTACTAT
>NZ_JANKBY010000088.1:0-11859 GCF_024621905.1 Terrisporobacter muris | reverse complement strand
CAGTAAACATATATGATTAGTGACATTAAGCTATTGTAATTTTCTTTTTTACACCTTAATATAATTTGATTATTGTGGTATTATTAAATAATAATATATGGGTATATAATAAGATATATAAATATATAATATTGAAAAATATAGGAGTGATAAACTTGGACAAAAGATTAATAATTATAGATGGAAACTCGATAATAAATAGAGCATTTTATGCATTGCCAGATATGACAAATAGTGAAGGATTACATACTAATGCCATATATGGTTTTACTAGAATGTTATTTAAAATAATAGATGACTATAAGCCAACTCACATAAGTGTAGCTTTCGATATGAAAGCACCAACATTTAGGCATAAAGAATTTGCCGAGTACAAAGCAGGAAGAAAGAAAATGCCAGGTGAACTTGGTCAACAATTACAACCTTTAAAAGAATTATTAGATAAGTTTGACATACATAGAATGGAAATGGCAGGATATGAGGCTGACGATTTAATTGGTACAGTTTCAAAAATGGGAGAAGACAACGGCTTTAAAGTTTATATAGTTACAGGAGATAAGGATGCTATACAATTAGCATCAGACAAAATTACTACTCTGATAACTAAAAAAGGTGTAGGGGAAGTGGAAGAATATAACTATGATTCAGTTATAGAAAGATATGAAATGACTCCAACACAATTTATAGACCTAAAAGGACTAATGGGAGATAAATCAGATAATATACCAGGAGTTCCTGGAATAGGAGAAAAAACAGGGATAAAACTTATAAAGGAATTTTCTTCAGTAGAAAACTTAATAGAAAACACTGAACAACTAAAGGGAAGCGTTAAGAAAAAGATAGAAGAAAATAAAGAGCAAGCTATATTTAGTAAAAAACTAGCTACAATTATGAGAGATGTACCTATTGAAATAAGTTTAGAGGAATTAGCTTACGGAGATTATGATAAAAATGCAGTAATAGAGGAATTCAAAAAGTTTGGATTTAACACATTAATAAAGCAAGTTCTATCTATGGATTCAGGTAGTGAAGAGTGTTCAGTGGAAGAAAAGATAGAATTAAACATTGTTCCTTTAGAAAATGTAGAAGAGTTAAAAAGAGAAGTAGAAAAAACTAATAAATTATTTATAAAAACTGTAAAAAAAGTAGGAAACATATTAGATAAAAATATTTTATATGTATTTATAAGTACAAATGGAGAAGATATTTACTATTTAAGTGATGAAAAATTGGAATTAATAAAAGATCTTCTTATAAATGAAGAAATCAAGAAAATCGGCTACAATTTAAAAGATGATTACTTATCATTAAAATCATACAATATAAATATGAACAATATATTCTTCGATATAGCTATAGGTGAGTATTTAATAGATTCAAAATCATCAACTTCTTATGAATGTAGTGATATAGCAATGAAATATTTAACTAAAAAGATTAAATCAGAAGAAGAGATACTAGGTAAAGGTGCTAAAGCTAAGAAATTCCAAGACTTAGATATAGAAGAGTTGAGCACATATTTCGGAGAAATAATAAATATAGTTTATAATGTATACCCAATTATGGAAAAAGCATTTAAAGATATGGATATGGAATACTTATTCTATGATGTGGAAATGCCGTTAGTAGAAGTATTAGGATCTATGGAATACTGTGGTATGGCAGTGGACAAGAATCAACTTAATGAACTGGGAGATAAGTTCAAAAGTATAATTGCAAACTTAGAAGAAGAAATTTTCTCAATGGCAGGGGAAAAGTTTAATATAAATTCTCCAAAACAATTGGGAGTTATATTATTTGAAAAACTTGAACTTCCAGTAGTTAAGAAAACTAAAACTGGATACTCAACTAATGCGGATGTATTAGAAAAACTTAGAGATAAACATGAGATAATAGACAAGATTACTGAATATAGACAAATAGTTAAGTTAAACTCAACATATGTGGAAGGATTAAGTAACATAATCAACCCTATAAGTGGTAGAATTCATTCTTCATTTAATCAAACAATAACTACTACAGGAAGAATATCTTCTACTGAACCAAATTTACAAAACATACCTGTTAAAACTGAAATGGGTAGAGAAATAAGAAAAGTATTTATTGCAGATAATCACTGTAAATTAGTAGATGCAGATTACTCTCAAGTAGAGCTTAGAGTATTAGCTCATATGAGTGGAGATGAGCATATGATAGAAGCTTTCCAAAATGATATAGATATTCACTCAAAGACAGCATCTCAAATATTTGACGTGGATGTAAATGAAGTTAACTCAAAGCAAAGAAGTGAAGCTAAAGCTATAAACTTTGGTATAGTATATGGAAAAACTGATTTTGGTTTATCTCAAGATTTAAATATACCAGTGCCACAGGCTAAAGCTTATATAGAAAGTTATTTTGCAAATTATGACAAAATTAAAGTATTTATGGATGATGCAATAAAAAATGCAACAGACAATGGATATGCTTTAACTATTTTCAATAGAAGAAGATATATACCAGAAATAAATTCAAGTAATTTTATGGTTAGAAATCAAGGAAAGAGATTCGCTATGAATGCTCCTATCCAAGGAAGTGCAGCTGATATTATAAAAATAGCTATGGTAAATGTCTATAATAGATTAAAAGATGAGCAACTTAAATCAAAACTAATATTACAAGTACACGATGAGCTTATTGTTGAAGCTGTAGATGAAGAGATAGAAGATGTATGTAAAATAGTAAAAGAAGAAATGGAATCAGCAGTTAATTTACAAGTACACTTGGATGTAGATTTAAATGTTGGAGATTCATGGTATGAAACTAAGTAGGTGAAATTATGCTTATTTTGGGATTGACTGGAAATATTGGTTGTGGAAAAAGTAGTTTATCAACAATATTTAGTGAAGAAAATATAGATATAGTCGATGCAGATATTATTGCGCGACAAATTTATGATGATGAAAAATTACTCCAAAAAGTATATTATACTTTTGGAACTGATATAAAAAATGAAGATGGTTCTTTGAATAGAAAAGCTTTAGGAAGAATAGTTTTCAATGATGATGAAAAACTAATTCAGCTTAATAAGCTAACTCATCCGATCATAAGGCAAAATGTAAGTGATCAGATTGATGAGTATAAAAAGCAAAATAAAGAAATAGTAGTATTAGATGCCGCATTACTTATTGAATCAGATTATTTAAATTTTATTGATAAATTACTAGTAGTTACTTGTAATGAAGACATACAAATTGAAAGAATAAAAAAAAGAGATAATTGTTCTACTGAGGAAGCACTTAGTAGAATAAAATCTCAAATGAGTCAAGAAAATAAAGTAAAATATGCAGATTATGTAATAGATAATTCGGGTACAATTGACGAGTTAAAAAACAAGGCTTTTATATTTTTGAATTATATAAAGGAGAAGTGGAGTGTATAAGAAAAGTATTTTAATCTTATCTGTTATTATAATCTTAGGCGGAACAATTTATTTAGAAGGTGGTAGAATAAAAACTTTACTCTACCCTAAAAAGTACTCTGCATATGTAGAAAAATATGCAGAGGAATATAATCTAGATGAAAATTTAGTTTATAGTATTATAAAAGCAGAAAGTAAATTTAATGAAAAAGCATTATCACGCAGAGGTGCAAAAGGTTTGATGCAAATTGCGGATATTACAAGAGATTGGGCAATAGAAGAATTAGAGCTAAATGATGATATAGATATATATGATCCGGAAACTAACATAAGAGTAGGTTGTTGGTATCTGAACACTTTATATAAAGAGTTCGGAAAAACAGAGTTAGTTATTGCAGCATATAATGGTGGTTCTGGAAATGTGAAAAAATGGTTGGGTGATGAAGAATATAGTAATGATGGAGAAAACTTACATACAATACCTTTTTTAGAAACAGATAGATATATAACAAAAGTAAAGAAATATTATGAACAATATAATATGTTATACAGCGAGGAAGGAAGGAACTAATGAAGAAAAAATTAATAAAACTTCTAGCAATAGTTTTAACCATAGTTCTGGGAACTGTAGGATGTGCCAAAGAAAATAAAAATGAAGATAGTAATGAAGAAATAAACGAGTATAATATTCAAGAGTCAAATTATATTCACTTAACAATGTTATTTCCAAAGACTATAAATCCTATATTAAACAGAGATAAATCAGTGGGTTATATAATGAATTTAATTTATGATGGTTTATTCGAAATTGATGAAAACTATAACGTTGAACCAAGACTAGTTGAAACGTATACAAAGTCTTCAGATGGTAAAAGTATAAATATTAAATTAAAGTCAGATGCCACTTGGCATAATAATAAAGAACTAACATCTAGTGATGTTAATTTTACTGTAGACTTAATTAAAAAAATTAAAGATAATCCTTATTCAGACTTAGTTGGAAATATTAAATCTATACAAATAAATGATAGTAAGAATTTTACCATTAATTTGAATGAGAATGATCCTTTTATAATAGAAAAGTTGACATTTCCAATTGTTTCAAAGGATAAATTAAGTAGCTTAAAAACTGATGAAGTAAATAAGTATAAGAATAATCTTTTAGGTAATGGACCTTATAAAATAAAAGAGTATGTAGATAGACAATACATGATACTTGAAAGAAATGAAAAGTACTTTGGAGATTTACCAGAGAATAGAAAAGAAATTTTTGTGAAAATGGTACCTGATAAGGAATCACAAACGGAGATGGTACTTTCATTAGATAGTGATATTGCTAGTGTAACTTTATCAGAATTAAGTAAGTTTGAGAAGAAAAAAGAGTTTAATATAACTAATTATGAAGGTAGAAATTATGAGATGGTTATATTCAATTATGATAATGAGTTTTTGAATGATGTTAATTTTAGAAAGGCTATAATATCAGCAATAGATAGAAAACAACTTTTAAAAGAAGCTTATGTAGATAACGCAACTTTATCACATTTTCCTCTTAATACAACAAGTAAATACTATAATAAAGATATTAAAGATTTAGATTATAATAAAGAAAATGCAATAAAGTATTTAACAGAGGCACTAAAATCAGTAAATGAGTCTTTAGAATCACAAAAACAAACTGATGCTAGTAAACAGAGTTCACAAGATTTACAAGGAATAATAGAGGATAATTCTACTGGTATTTCTTCTAATTCAGAACTTTCAAGAAAAGACATGAAAGAAATGCTAAAGCAAATAGAGTTAAATATAGTAGTTTCAGCTGAAAATGGTGAGAGAATAAAAGTAGCTAATACTATAAAACAAAACTTATCATCAATAGGAATTAAAAGTGTTGTAAAAGAACTAAATGAGAAAGATTTAGCTAAAGCGCTTAATTCTAAAGAATATGATTTAGCAGTGGTTGGATATTCATTATCAAGCATTCCTGATGCTAGAGGAATATTAGAATCATGTAATATAAAGGATAAACAATTTTTAACTTATATTAAATCTTTAGGAAATTCTAAATCAGAGGATGAAACTAAAAAAGTATATGATCAAATTCAAAAATATGTGGTTGAAAAAGGATTATTTATATCTTTAGGGATATTAGATAATTTTATAGTATCTAATAAAAGACTTGAAGGAAAAATTTATCCAAATGATTTTGATATTTATAAAGGAATTTCAAATTTACAAATGAGTAAATAAGCGAATTTACTAATAGGAGGAATAACTACATGAAAAGAAAGTTATCTATTGAAGGGATGAAATGCAGCCATTGTGTTGGCAACTTAACAGATGTTCTAACAGAGGATATTGAAGGTGTAGAAGTTTTAGAAGTTAATCTAGATGGAAAATATGCTATCGTTGATATGGATGATAGTGTAGATATTGATAAAGTTAAAGCATTAATAGAAGATCTAGGTTTTAACTTAATAGGTGTAGAATAAAATTCAAACTAAATAATCTAAATTAATTAGTATAAATCAACTTATATTTAATTAAAGTAAAAAAAGGAATATTTTTATAATATTCCTTTTTTCTATTTTTAAAAATCTATAAAATTGTATTTGAAAGATAAGTAATTTATAATAGATATAAATTTAAAAATAGATTTAGGAGTGGTAATATGGGAAATACAAATCTAGATTGGGAGAACTTAGGGTTTGATTATAGACAAACCGCTAAAAGATATGTATCTAATTATGAGCATGGTACTTGGGATGAAGGTGTTTTAACAGAGGATTCTAATGTGGTAATTAATGAATGTGCAGGGGTTTTACAATATGCACAAACTTGTTTTGAAGGATTAAAAGCTTATAGAACAGAAGATGGTAAAGTAGTTATATTTAGACCAGATCTTAATGCTGAGCGTTTAGCAGATTCAGCAACAAGATTATATATGCCGGTAGTTTCAGAAGAGAAATTCTTAGATGCAGTAGAGAAAACTGTTTTAGCAAATATTGATTTTGTTCCGCCATATGGTAGTGGAGGAACATTATACATAAGACCATATATATTTGGAAGTGGTGCAGTAATAGGTGTAAAACCAGATACTAAATTCCAGTTTAGAGTATTTACAACACCTGTTGGACCATACTTCAAAGGTGGGGTTAAGCCACTTAGTATATGTGTAAGTGATTTTGATAGAGCAGCACCGCATGGTACAGGTCACGTTAAAGCTGGACTTAACTATGCAATGAGTTTACATGCTCTTCAGGTTGCTCATGAAAATGGATTTGATGAAAATATGTATTTAGACGCAGCAACAAGAACAAAGGTAGAAGAAACAGGTGGAGCAAACTTTATATTTGTAACAAAAGATAATAAAATAGTTACACCTAAATCTGATACTATACTTCCATCAATAACTCGTCGTTCTTTAATGTATGTTGCTAAAGAATATCTTGGACTAGAAGTAGAAGAGAGAGAAGTACATGTTGAAGAATTAAAAGATTTTGTAGAATGTGCATTATGTGGAACTGCAGCTGTTTTATCGCCAGTTGGAAAAGTCACTAACAAAGATGAAGTAATATGTTTTGCGAATGGTACAACTGAAATGGGGCCAATTTGTAAAAAATTATATGACACATTAACGGGAATACAAATGGGTAAAATAGAAGCTCCAGAAGGTTGGATAAGAGTAATAGCAGATACAACAGCTAAAGTTAGTGAATAGAAAATAATTTAAGATACCTAGAGAATTTCTCTAGGTATTTTTTTGTACAAAATAGTAGGTTAGAAATTATTTAATGATTTACTTGTAACTTATGTATAAAAAACTATACCTTAGGCAGAGTTATTGATATTATATTCTTTAAGAATATATAATGAAAATAAGTAAGGGGAGAGAAAATTATAGATGATTAAAATAGCTATTTGTGATGATGATTTAATCACTCTTAATCATACAAAAGAAATAATAGAAAATTACAAAAAAAAAGATTTGCAAGTATACTCATATAAAAGTGGAGAAGGACTATTAAATAGTGAAGATAAGTTTGACATTATATTTTTAGATATAGATATGGATGGAATTAATGGTATAGAAGCAGCTAAAAGAATTAGAGTATATGATAAGAAAGTAAAAATAATTTATGTTACAAACTATACAGATTATACATCTTCTGCATTTAGTGTTCACGCTTTTGGATATTTGGTAAAACCAATTAAAGAATCAGATCTTCATGATCAACTCGATGAAGCTTTATTATATATGAAAGAAGATGAGGAATGCGTTGTAGAGTTCATTACTGAAGAGGGGGTAGTAAGAATAGACATAAAGAAAATATATTACTTTGAATATGTAGCTAGAAAGATATCTATGAAAACAAGCGAAAAAACTTATATAATAAGAGAAAAAATTTCGGTTATAAATGACAAAATGAAAGAATTTGGTTTTGAAATGCCACATAAAAGCTTTGTGGTGAATTTGTATAATGTAAAATCTGTCAAAGGTTATGATGTATATATGATGGATGAAAGTATAGTGCCTTTATCCCAGAAGAAATCAAGTGAATTTAGAAGTGCTCTCAATGTTTATCTTGGTAATCATATTGAGAAACAGATAAGGGGGTAATTGAGATTAATAATTATATTGATATAGTTGCATACTTAATATTACCGATTATAGGAAATATGTTTATTGTTTATGCTTGCTTTGATTTTATGAAAAAAGTAGATAGGAATATATACAGAAAAAATATAATTTATATATCATCATTTCTATTGTTTAACATTGTATTAGTATTGGCTTCCATGTCAGGGAGTTTTATAATCAATACGATTACTTTTCTGAGTGGAATATTGTTAATAGGTTATTTTCTTTATAATAATTCAAAGCTCTATTTATTATATTACTGTATATTTGCACTTTGTTTTCTTTTTGTAGATTTACTAGTTAGTTATTTTATATCCTTTGCAATAACTTATGGAAAAATTTATTTTGCAAGTTTAGCTTATTTACAAATAACAGTTATATTTTTACTTAGGATTATAGAATATGTTTACATAAAGCTTTTTACAAATTTTATAAATAGACGTGAGGCAAAAGTTATAAATAAACTTCAAAGTTTCACATTTTTAGTTATCCCTTTATTTAGTGTAATTTATATACTTACCTTAGTTTATTTATTACAGTTATATGCAGGTTTTGAAGAAAGTATTTTATTGCTTGTAAACGTGATTTTGGTATTGATTTTAAATATATATGTTACTCATATTTTTGATGCTATATCAAAGAATAATACTTTGAAAAATGAAGTTAAACTGTACCATCAGCAAAGTGAATTGCAGCACAAGTATTATGATAATTTGGAAAGTAAGTACAAAGAATCTAGGAAGCTAATTCACGATATAAGAAATCACTTACAATCCATAGAAAGGTTATATGAAAATAAAGAACAAGATTTGGCTAAAAAGTATACAACAGATGTTCATTTAATGCTTAATGAATTAAATCAAAAATATTATACAAGTAATAGGATATTAAATATTATATTAAATGATAAATATCAAATCATAAAAAGCACTAATATAAGTTTTGATTGTAAAATAGGGGACATAAATCTTGATTTTATGAGAGAAATAGACATAACTACAATATTTGCAAATCTTTTAGACAATTCTATTGAAGCTGCGAAGAAAGTAGAAGACAACCGATATATAAAGTTTCATCTTAATAAATTTAATGATTTTATAGTCATAAATATAATAAACTCCATGAAAGATAAACCAATTATGAAAAATAAAAAAATTAAAAGTACTAAGGTTAATCATGAAGGGTTGGGGATTGAAAATATAAGAAAAACTTTAGAAAAATATGAAGGAAGTTTAGGTATTGATTTTGATGATTATGAATTTAAAGTTAATATTGTAATTCCAAATTAAAAATTGGGAAGTGGGAAAATGATTGAAATAGGGATAAAAATAGGGTTAATATTAAGTGCTGTTATAGCCTTTGTAATTCCGTTATTAATGCTTTTTTACTATATATTTAACAAAAAAGAAATGTTAAAACCTTTTATAGTGGGTGTTTCAGTATTCTTTATATCTCAAATATTATTAAGGCTACCTTTATTAACATATGTTTTAGCAAATCAAAATTGGTACATGAAGTTAAGTTTAAATCCTTATTTATATAGTATTTTTTTAGGGTTGACAGCAGGAATTTTTGAAGAAGTTGGAAGGTATATAGGATTTAAGTATTTCTTGAAAAATAATAAAAAATACAACGATGGACTAAGCTTTGGTTTTGGACACTGGGGTGTAGAAGCATTTATAATAGTAGGAATTAATGCAGTAGTACTTTTATTTAGTCCTAATTTAATAGAACTCTCAAATATAAGCACAATAAATGCTTTTTTAATGGGACTAGAGAGACTATTTGTACTAAGTGTACATGTAGGTTTTTCAATGATTGTGTTATATGGAATAAGATTAAATAAGATTTCATATTTATTTGTGGCTATTATACTTCATGGCATATTAGATGCAGGAGTAGGCATTTTACCACAGTTGTTTAATATGGGAGCAATAAGTATGGAAATATATGTACTTATTTGGAGTTTAGGATTCTTATACTTAATATATAAATTCAAAATGAAATTTAATAAATTAGAAAATAAAACTATGATGGAGGAATAGAAATGAAAAAAATAAAATTATTTTTAATGGTGGCACTAGGTTGTGCAATGTTAGTGGGATGTTCTTCAAAAAAATTAAGTGAAGATTTCAATGAAGAAGAATTAAAAACTACTACAGAAAGTGTTATTCAAATGTTGTGTAATGAAGAATATGACAAAATAAAAGAAATGTCAAGTCAGGAATTTATAGATGCAGGGGTTGCAGACAAAATAAAAGAAGTATGGGAACCTATGGCTAAAGATTTAGGGAAATTTGATTCTTATGATAAAGAGGCAGTAGTGGGAAATGGTGACCAAGCAACAGTTGTAATTATAGCTAAATTTGAAAATGGGAATGTTAAATTTACTATAAGCTACAATAAAGATATGAAACTTACAGGATTTTATATTAAATAAATATAACTAATTTCTATAATATTGAGAATGACCTTAGATTTGTATAAATATAAAATGACGCCCAATAATTAGGATATGTAACTCTAATTATTGGGCGTTGCCTTTGTAATGAAAATTTTAAATTGCTATTTAATCTAGAACATAATTAACTGTATATTTATCTTCATTAGTTAAATAAACTCTATTTACTCTTCTATTTATATTACATAAAACTTCATGATCTATAGTATCAACATTTCCAGAAATATTGCCTATTTTTATACCATCAATATCTCCAATTAGGATAACTTCATCTTCCATATTTACAGTAAGATCATTTGGTATCTCTAACATTGTTTGGTCCATACATATTCTGCCTACTATATTAACTAATCGACCATTCACAAAAGCTTTTGGATTTTTTTGAGTTCTAGGGAAACCATCAGCATAACCAACAGGTATAGTAGCTATTTTAGTATCTTTATCAACTGTGTAAGTACCAGCATAACTAACGCTAGTTCCTTTTTCTATAGTTTTAATATTACTTATCTTACTTTTTAATTCAAGACAAGTTTTTAAATCTATTTTTCTACTAACATCATCTGAAGGATAACACCCATATAAAGAAACTCCTAATCTGACCATATTAAAGTCACAATCTCTTAGATCTAGTATGGCAGCACTATTAGAAACGTGCTTTATAGGAATATTTAAATTTGCAGATTCTAATGCTTTAATAACTTTTTGATATTTTGATATTTGTTTAAAAGTAGCCTCTTTGTTATCCTCATCTGCTTTTGCAAAATGGGTATAAATACCTTCTACTATTATATTTTCAAGAGAGAATATATTTTTTATATCTTTGATAGAATAATCATTTACTAAGAAGCCAATTCTGCTCATACCTGTATCCAATTTAATATGAATATAAGCTTTTTTATTTATTTTTTTAGCTAAATCATTAATATTTTGTGCCATTTCTAGTGAATATACTGTAATTCTTATATTGTTATCTATGGCATAGTGAATTTTACAGTTATCAATATAACCCATACATAAAATAGGTGTTTTTATATTATTTTTAACAAGTTCTAAAGCCTCTTCTAATCTAGCTACAGAAAAGAAATCTACATTTTCTTTTTCTAAGAATTTAGAAACTTCTACAGCACCATGACCATAAGCGTTTGCCTTTACTACGCAGCAAAGGTTTGTACCTTTATTTAATGCTTTTTTTACACTATTTACATTGTATTTGATATTTTGTAAGTTTATTTCTGCCCATGTACTTGAATTTATCATATTTAATTAACCTCTTCATTTAATAAAATTTAATTTAAAGTTAAAATATTTAATTATATTTAAGAATATACTATGAGGAAAATAAAATGTCAATTATAT
>NZ_JANKBY010000087.1:0-11906 GCF_024621905.1 Terrisporobacter muris | reverse complement strand
TTTTTATATAGTTGTATTAACCTATTCCTCCAAGTAATATGCCTGCAATAAATACTATTAAAGTTAAAAATACATATATATATTTGGCCATTGGTTCAAACCAAACTCCAAGTAGCTTTTTAGCACCAGTTTCAATTTCTGATTTTGCTTTGTTAATACCAATTACCCAAAAGAACATTATAGCTGCTATGAATGCTCCCAGTGGTATTATATAAATTGATACAAAGTCCATCCATTTTCCTAGTATATCTCCATTTTCCACAAATAAGCCTACTAAAAATGCCAACGAACAAACAAGTATTACAGACACTCTTCTCTTTAATTTCAAGTTACTTTGAACTGCTTCTATTGGTACTTCTAATAAGTTCATCAGAGATGTTATAGATGCAAATAAAACAGATATGAAAAATACTACGGCAAATATCCTTCCAAGAGGCATCAATTTAAATACAGATGGTAACGTTATAAATAGCAATGGTGGTCCTGCAGTAGGGTCCAAATTAAAAGCAAATACTGCTGGAATAATTACAAGACCTGCAGTTAAGGCTGCTAAAGTATCAAACACTACTGTGTTTTTTGCTGCATTTGGTATGTCTATATTCCTCTTTAAATAACTTCCATAAACGATCATACCAGAACCAGCTATGGATAATGAGAAAAATGCTTGACCCAGTGCATAAATCCAAGTCTTCGGTTGAGATAAATACTCCCATTTAGGAACAAATAAATAATTTAATCCATCCTTTGCTCCATCTAACATTAAAACTCTTACTAAAAGTATTAAAAATAATATATAAAATGCTGGCATCATAATTTTATTTACCTTTTCAATTCCATTTGAAACACCAAGTAATAAAATTGATGCTGTAATTAATAAAGCTAAGAAATGCCATATTATACTTCCAAAAGGTCCTGCGATAGACCCAAAGTAAGCTGCTGAATCAACAGCGTTTAAAGCTTCTCCAGAGATACTTCCCAGTAAGAATTTTATAAACCATCCTACCACAACTGCATATCCAACAGCTATTCCAAAAGCTCCAAGTACTGGTATAACGCCAAATATTCCTCCACCTTTTTTACCCTTAGTTTCTAAAGCTTTTTTAAAAGAACCTATTGGCCCCGTTTGAGTCATTCTCCCAAAGGCAAATTCCCCCATAAGTCCTGTACATCCTAACAATACTACAAATAAAATATAAGGTATTAAAAAAGCAGCTCCTCCAAATTGACCTACTCTATATGGAAACATCCATATATTGCCCATTCCCACTGCTGACCCTATACACGCTAAAATAAATCCTGCTTTTGAAGTAAAAAGATCTCTACTTTCTTTTTCAATCTTCATATTGTTATTAGACATGACCATCCCCCCTTTTTATATTTTCTGATATAATTATATGAAATTCTTTTATTTCAAATTATATTATTTAAATAATTCTATCATAAAAATAATTCGTTAACCATAATTTACCTTTTATTATTCATGCTCAGTTGAAGATTTCTTGTTAAAGTACTACCCTTATACTTGGAGGTGGTTAACATGAAAAAAGGCTATTTATATATAGCAATAACAACAATTTTATTTAGTTCTATGGAGATAATGTTAAAATTTATTTCTAATACTTTTAATCCTATACAACTAACTTTTGAAAGATTTTTTATTGGCGGTTTAATTTTATTACCATTCGCAATTAAATCACTTAAATCTAAAGAAGTATCAATTAATAAAGAAGATATAAAACAATTTTTATTTTTAGGTTTTATGTGCGTAGTTGTGAGTATGATTTTTTATCAACTTGCTGTAACTCATACAAAAGCTTCTGTTGTTGCAGTTATTTTCAGTTGTAATCCTGTTTTTGTAATGTTATTTGCTTATGTATTTTTAAAGGAAAAAATTCACTCCCACAATATTGTATCTCTCATTTTAGAAATTGTTGGAATTATAATTATTATTAATCCATTATCAATTAAACTATCACCTATTGGAGTGGCATTGACACTTCTTGCTGCTATTACTTTTGCTTTGTATGGAGTTTTAGGAAAGAAAAGTACAATAAAGTTTGGTGGAGAAGTTGTAACTTGCTTTAGTTTTATTTTTGGAAGCCTAGAAATGCTTATATTAATATTAATAGGACATATTCCTTCTATTTCATCACTTTTAAATTCATTTAATATAAGTGACTTTGCTAATGTCCCATTATTCACTGGGTATAACATGAATAATATTTGGGCAGTTATTTATGTCTATGTTTTTGTAACAGGCCTTGGATATGCTTCTTATTTTAAGGCTATGGAAGAAACTTCAGCTAATACTACATCTTTAGTATTTTTCTTTAAACCTGTTCTTTCACCTATTTTAGCTTTCATTTTTATAAATGAATTTATTCCTATTAATATGATTGCGGGAATTTTATTTATAGTTGTTGGTTCTATTTTTACAATTATTTGTAATATGTCTTTGGAGAAAAAATCAATAAATCGCCAGGAAGAAATAACTTCTAATTAAAAGATATGCTTTGCTCAAAAGTTATTTTTTACAATTCTACACAAGTTTAAGAAAATTATAATGTTTTGGAATGTGAAAAAGTATAAGCTTAATGCTTATACTTTTTTATTATGAGTTAACAACTTCACCTTTTAGTCCTATTTCCTCTGCCACACTTTTCATTCCTTCTATTGTTTGTTCTATAACTTCTTCTAAAGGTTTATCTAGCATTTCACATCCATTTTTTATGACATCTCTATTTACTCCTGCAGCAAAGCCGCTAGATTTAAATTTTTTCTTAACTGATTTTACACCTAAGTCTAATACGCTCTTAGATGGTCTCATAATTGCTGTTGCATTAACAAGGCCTGTTAGTTCATCAATAGTATATAAAACCTTCTCTAGGTTACTCTCTGGCTTCACATCACAAACTAATCCATATCCATGACTAACAACTGAGCGTATTAATTCTTCATCTAAATCTTTTTCTCTCATTATTTCTATTACTTTTTTACAATGCTCATCTGGATATTTTTCATAATCTAAATCATGTAATAGTCCTACAATTCCCCATTTTTCTGGATTTTCATTGTAAAGACTTGCAAAATGCCTCATAACACCTTCTACTGCTAATGCATGATTTATTAAATGTTCATCTTCATTATACTCTCTTAATATATTCCACGCTTCTTCTCTTGTTGGATACATAGATTACCCCTCCTATGATTAATCTTATCTTATATTATTGTATCACCAATTATTGTAAATTAACTTAAGATATTATAAATTATTCCAAATTTCAGAAGATTTTAAACAGTATTTTAACAAAGAAAAAACAACCACTTATTAAGTGATTGTTATTTTTCCTTTTTTATATAATGAATCTATATGTTTTGTATATTTTTCATTTAATATTTTAGTTTTTATATCATCCTTACTATCCTCTAAAGATTTTGTAACTGTGGTCTTATCAGTTACTTTTACAATATGATATCCATAAGATGTTTCAATAAGGTTTGATACTTGATTTGTATCTAGTTTAAATACTTCTTTAGTAAATTCTATGTTTTTCTCATTCTTCGCGAAGTATCCCAGATCTCCACCATCTTTACCTGAATTTTTATCATCAGAGTATTTTTTTGCTAAACTTGCAAAGTCTTCATTATTATTAACTTTATCTAAAATACTTTGCGCTTTTTCTTTTAATTTTTCTTTTTGCTCTTTACTAACTTCTTTATTATCTTCATCTAAGGTAGAAATTAAAATTTGACTTGCTTTTACTTCTTTAACATTAAATTGATCTTTATTGTTATTATAATAAGCTTCCATTTCTTTATCTGTAACTTTAATATCTTTTATAAAGTTTTCTTTATATTTGGCTACAGTTAAATCTTTTTTAACTTGTTCTTTCAAAAAATCCTCTGTAATACCAGCTGATTCTAGTTTTTCTTTATAAGAAGTATTATTTTCTAAAGTTTCTTTTAATTGCTCAACCTTTTCATTTACATCACTATCTTTTACTTTAATATTTTCTTTTTGTGCCTCTTGATAGGCTACTTCATTATCTATAATAAATGATAATATATCATTATTGACTTTATCACTATTTTTTTCATTTTTTTCCACATAACCTGTTGCATACAAAAACTCTTCTGTCTTTTTATATTCTTCTTTGCTTACATCCACATCGTTAATCTTTGCTACAGTTTTATTAGAGCATGCTACCATATTTGTAGAGATTAAAATTGTTAATCCCATAAGAACTATTTTTTTCAATTTCTTACCCCCATTTATTTCTTCTCACTAAATAATTTTCCATTCCAATAATTTCTTTGTTCATCATTTTGTTTTATTGGTAATATTTCAAAACCTTCTTTTTTAAAGTGTTTAATCATTTGATCTAATACTGCCACAGTTTGCTTTCTTTCGTGCATTAATAAAACTGCATCATCAGTGTCATCTGTATGCTTTATAACAGATTGCATTATTTGAGCAGAAGTTGATCTCCAGTCTTCTGTATCAAGTGTCCAGTCCCATAGCTTATATCCTGCATCCATAAGCGCATTATATGAGCTTCTAGGTGTATATGGTTTACTACCAAAAGGAAGTCTAATTACCTTAGTTGTTTCCCCAGTTATTTTCTTAAATGTTTCTTGGTTTGTATCAAATTCTTTTTTTGCTGCTGTTGGTGATGAATATAATTTATGAATATCATGACTTACACTGTGAAATCCTGCTGTATTTCCACTTTTAACTATATTTTTGACTTGCTGTGGATAAGCTTCCATATTTGAATTTATCATAAAAAACGTGGCTTTTACGTTGTTTTCATTTAGTATCTTAATAATTTCATCTGTATATGCTGATGGGCCATCATCAATTGTAAGATATATTACTTTTCCATAACTCTTAGATGGACCCTTTTCGATCTCACTTGAACCATTAAAAGCAATATTTGTTATTGTTTGGCCTTCAAGTGCGGTATTTCTGCTCTTTGCACATGCCAATACTTCTTTGCTATTTAACTTCACAATAGAGACTACTCCTACACATAAGACAATAGCAGCAACACCTGCTATAACTTTTGTTTTATTTTTATTGTGCTTGATATAATTCAAAACTTGTTCTTTTGTTTTCAAAATTTTTTCTTTTGACTTTTCCTTAAACGTTAAATCCTTCTCTTTCATTTTTTAACTCCCCCAAAATTCTTCCATTTTTACAATACAAATTACTACATTTTTTCATAAATTCTAATCCAAATAATACCACA
The DNA here is from genome assembly GCF_024621905.1 of Terrisporobacter muris. Classification (NCBI taxonomy): domain Bacteria; kingdom Bacillati; phylum Bacillota; class Clostridia; order Peptostreptococcales; family Peptostreptococcaceae; genus Terrisporobacter; species Terrisporobacter muris. The sequence continues at coordinate 6,654 of NZ_JANKBY010000087.1, read as the reverse complement.
GCATCAATATTATTGTCTTTCAATGAGGCCGTATAAGTCAATAGAAAAATTGAATCAAAATTGTTACATATATTTTGTAATGCCATTTTTTGTATATAATTTTAACGTATATTTTTTCTTATAAAGTGCATCCTATTAGTGAAATTAATAAAAAAGGAGATTTGAAAATGAGTAAAAAATCAAGCGAAAAAAGTAAAATGGTAGACAAAAAGAACAACAAAATGGTTGACAAAAAAGCGAATAAAATGACTGATAAAGTTGAAAGTAAAGCTAACATGAATGATGAATGTAACTCTAACATGGATGATGAATGTAACTGCTAGAAAATAATTTAAAACAAAATATAAGTAACAAAAGTAAGCACACATATACTTTACATAATTGTGTGCTTACTTTTTTGTATTTTAATGCTGTCTACCCTTCAACTCATCTTTTATATCCTCTATAGTTATATTTGAGTTCACCATAAGAACCAGTACATGATAAATCAAGTCACTTATTTCATATATTATTTCATTCTTATTTTCATTTTTTGCTCCAATAATAACTTCTGCGCTTTCTTCACCAACTTTTTTAAGGATTTTGTCTAAACCTTTATCAAATAGATAATTTGTATAAGAACCTTCCTTTGGATTGTTTTTTCTATCTTTTATTAGTTCATATAGTCTATCTATTAATTCACCTTTTAATACTTCTTCATCACAAAGGACCTCATTAAAAAAGCACGAATACTCTCCTGTATGACAAGCTACTCCTTTTTGTTTAACCAGTAAAAGAATTGTATCTTTATCACAGTCAAAATAAAATTCCACCACTTCTTGGGTATTTCCTGAGGTTTCTCCTTTAGTCCAAAGTTTTTCTCTACTTCTGCTAAAATAGCAGGCCCTTTTCTCAATTAAAGTTTTTTTCATAGACTCTTTATTCATATATGCAAGCATTAGTACTTCTTTAGTATCCACATCTTGAACAACTGCTGGAATTAATCCTTTTTCATCAAATTTTAGAGTATCTATAAAATCTAAATCTATTTCTTTTTTCATATTTTCCCCAATTAAATTTTCTCTCATTACTTCATCTCCCAATTTAAAGTCTCACTTCTATTCCTTCTTTTTTCATATATTCTTTTAAGTCTTTAATTTTTATTTCTCCAAAATGGAAAACTGAGGCTGCTAGTATTCCATCACAGTTGGCTTCTTTTGCTGCTTTGCAAAAATCCTCCATTGTCCCTGCTCCTCCCGAAGCTATGACAGGAACACTTACTGCTTGTGTAATTTTTGATAAAAGCTCTATATCATAACCATTTTTCATTCCATCTTCATCTATACTATTTACTACTATTTCTCCTGCTCCAAGTTTTACTCCTTTTTTTGCCCATTCTATGGCGTCCAAATCTGTTTTTTCTCTTCCACCTTTTACATACACATCCCAAGAACCTTTATCATTTTTTTTCACATCCATGGACAAAACAACACATTGGTCACCAAACTTTTGGGCAGCTTCTTTTATAAGATTTGGATTTTTTACAGCAGATGAGTTAATGGAAACCTTGTCTGCTCCTTGTCTTAATATATTTGTGAAATCATCTAAGCATGAAACTCCACCACCTACACTAAATGGTATGGACAAATTTTCTGCCACCTTTGATACAAATTCTAAAGAAGTCTTTCTTTCTTCGTTTGAAGCTGTTATATCATAAAATACCAGTTCATCGGCTCCACTATCACAATAAAATTTTCCTAAAACTTCTGGAGAGTCCACGTCCTCTATATCTTTAAATTTTTTCCCCTTAACTACTCTTCCATTTCTCACATCAAGACAAGGTATAATTCTTTTTGTTAACATAAACTTAATACCTCCTTTAGTTCTATTTTATTTTCGTATAGAGCCTTCCCTATTATTGCTCCATATAAGTTCATAGAATTTAATTTTTTTACATCATCTATGGTAGTTACCCCACCAGATGCTATAATATCTAAGTTTGTTTCTTTTGATAATTTTTCGTAAATATCAAAATTTGGACCAATCATCATACCGTCTTTTGATATATCCGTATAAACTATAGTTTTTACTCCTATTTCTTCTAATTCTTTGCAAAGTTGAAGAGAGTCAACAATGCTCACTTCTTCCCATCCTTCAGTGGCAACTTTTCCATTTTTAGAATCAATAGATACCACGATTTTTTCTTTATATTTTTTAACTAATTCTTTTAACAATTCTTTATTTTTTACTGCCATACTTCCAAAAATCACTCTATTTACTCCCAAATCTAAAAGTTCTTTTACTCTTTTTTCTTCTCTAATTCCTCCACCTATTTGGATGGGAATATTTACAGTTTGAAGTATTTTTTTAATGCTTTCATCATTCACATTACCTTCTCCCCTTGCTCCATTTAAAGAAACAATATGAATAAACTGAGAACCTTTATCTTCCCATTTTTTAGCCATCTCACTTGGGTCATCACCGTAAATATTTACTTTATCAAAATCCCCTTGTAAAAGTCTTACACATTTATTATCTTTTATATCTATAGCTGGAAAGATTATCATTTTTCAATCAACTCCTTATAAGCTTTCAAGATATTTTCTCCCACTTGACCACTTTTTTCTGGATGAAATTGAAGTCCATAAACATTCTCTTTTCTAACTATACCTGGAATTTTCTTCTCATACTCTGCAAAAGCTACAAGCTCTTTATTTGAAGAACTTGCATAATAAGAATGAACAAAGTAAACATAAGAGTCCTCTTTTATGAATTTTAGTATTTCATCATTATTTTTTTCAAACTTTAAATTATTCCATCCCATATGAGGAACTTTTAAGTCTATATCTAAAAAATCCACATTTCCTTCAATTAAACCCAAACCATCATATTCACCATATTCAAAACTTTTTTCATAAAGCAGTTGCATTCCTAAACATATACCTATCATATATTTTCCACTTTTTACAAAGTCTTTAATTGGCTGAACTAATTCTAAATCATTTAAAGCATTTATGGCATCTCTAAAAGCCCCAACACCTGGAAGAATAAGAGAATCTGCATTTTTTATTTCTTTCAAATCCCTAGATATTTTTGTTTCTATTCCTGCCCTAGCAAAACCCCTGCTAACTGAGCCTAAATTGCCAAGTCCATAGTCAACTATAATATTCATTATAAAACCCCCTTAGAAGAAGAAACATCTTTTGATATAACTTCTGAACCTTCTTTTAACGCTCTTGCAAATGACTTAAACACAGCTTCAATTTTGTGGTGGTCATTTTCTCCATAAAGTAAATTTATGTGAAGAGTAATTCTACTTTCATTTACAAAGGCTCTAAAAAATTCTTTAAACATCACCGTAGACATACTTCCTATTTTTTCAGTTTCAAAATCCACATTAAAAACTAAATAAGGTCTATTACTTATATCCAAACTTGTATAAGCTAAGGCTTCATCCATAGGTATATAAACAGTTGAATATCTTCTAATTCCCACTCTATCTCCTATGGCATCTTTAAATGCCTGACCCATGCTAATTCCCAAATCTTCAATAGTATGATGATCATCTACATAAAGGTCTCCATCACACTTTACATTTAAATCAAATTTTCCATGAAAAGCCATAAGAGTTAACATATGATCTAAAAAGCCTATACCCGTATATATATCAGCTTTTCCAATACCATCAAGGTTGATTTTTACCTTAATTTTTGTTTCTAAAGTATTTCTTTCCACAAGACCCTTTCTCATATTGCCTCCTAAACAAGCTTTTTCATAGCTTCAACAAATGCATTATTTTCCTTATTTGTACCAATTGTAACTCTGTAGTGATTATCTAATTTCCCTCCAAATTTTCTAATTAGCACATCTTCTTTTACTAATTTATCTTCTAAATCTTTGTCATCGCAGTAGAAAAAAACAAAGTTTGCTCCTGATGGGAATGCTTTTATACCCATATCTAAAAGAGATTTGTATACTTTTTCCCTTTCTTTCTTAACCTGATTTACATAAACTAGCATTTTATCTTTTTGCTGTAATGCTTTAGTTGCTAAGAAAGCTGATATGGAATTTAAGTTATAAGGTGGTCTTACTTTTTCTACTGTTTTTACCAGTTCTTCATTTGCAAGTAAATAACCTGTTCTAATTCCCGCCATGGAAAATGCCTTAGATAAAGTTTTTACTACTATAAGATTTTTGTAGTTTTCTATTTCACCTACTATACTTTCTTCACAAAATTCCATATAAGCTTCATCTACTATAACTATTTCATCTGTCGATTTAACTATTTCCAAAACTTTCTCTCTTTTGATAACTGTTCCTGTTGGATTATTAGGATTACAAACTATTGTAAGTTTTGGATTATTTTCTTTTATTGATTTTATAACATCATCCACATCTACAATAAAATCATTACCTTCTCCAGCACCTATATATCTACTGTTAACTATTTTTGCATATATGGAATACATAGAAAATGTTGGGTCTAAACTTAATATTAATTCATTAGTATCTACAAATGTTTTTACACATAAGTCTAATAACTCACTTGAACCATTTCCCACAGAAATATTTTTGGTTTTGCAACCAATATAATCAGCTATAGCTTTTTTAAGATCTGTATAATTATCATCTGGATATACATTTAAATAAAAGTTATCTCCCAATTCTTTTACTAAATCTTTAAATAAATTCTTGTCCCCCTCATTAGCGTCTAATTTTACTGAGCATACTGTTGGATTAACCACATAAGGTTGTAATTCTTTTACACTTTGTTTTTCTTTCATATTCTTCCACCCCTTTAATAATTTTCAATATTTAATGTTGATTCAAATTTTGCTATGATATTTTCTATTTTTACTTTTTTAAATTTATAACTTACTCTATTGGCTATAATCCTAGAACTTATATTACACATATCTTCCACAATTTCTAGACCATTTGCTTTTAATGTGTTTCCTGTTTCTACTAAATCCACAATAACATCTGACAGTCCTACTATGGGAGCCAGCTCCACAGAACCATTAAGTTTTATTATTTCTATTTTTTGTCCCCTAGATTTAAAATAGCTTTTTGCTATTGTTGGATATTTTGTCGCAACTTTTAAAGTTTCTTCTTTTGAATAATTATTTTTTCCTTTTACTCCTGCCACAGAAAACTTACATTTACCAAACCCCAAATCTAGTAATTCGTATACTTCATTATCGTTTTCATTTTCCAAAATAGTATCCTTTCCCACTATACCTAAATCCGCCACTCCCTTTTCCACGTAGGTTACCACATCTGATGGCTTTACATGAATATAAGTAATATTATTTTCTTCATCCGTAAAAATTAATTTTCTACTATCTGTTTCTATGCAGTCTTCCATATTTAGAATTTTCAGTCTTCTGTAAACGTCTTTTTCTATTCTTCCCTTAGCTATGGCTATTACAATATTATCCACCTTTATCAACCCCTATCTTTTCGATGCTTCCATGAGCCCATCCACATCTATACAAAATCCAATGGCAGGAACTCTTCTTCCAAACTCTTCTGTAAGAGAGTCATATCTTCCCCCACTTAAAATTTCTTTGTACACATTTGCATAATAGCCTTTGATCATTATGCCTTCATAATAATCAAACTTTCCAACCATGGATAAATCACAATTAGTGTATTTTTTACATTCACTCTCCTTAAGTAGTTCACTTATTTCCTCCAGTTGTTCTATACCCTTTTTCATTAAATCATTGGTATAAAGTTTTTTAGCCTTTGATATTACTTCTTCTATACATCCATTTAGTTCAAATATGTTGTATAGGGTTTCTTTTATTTCTTCTTTTAACTTAATTTTTTCCATATAATCTTTTATTTCTATTTTGTTTTTTCTAAGTATCAAGGACTTAAATTTATTTTCTTGATGCTCCTTAAGATTTAATTCACTAAGTAATCCATTAATATAGTTGCTATTTCCAATTTCTAAAATAAATTTTTCACCAAACTTTTTCAAAATATCTAAAGACATATTTACTATTTCCCTATCAGCTTCCATTGATATTTCACCTAGATACTCACATCCAAATTGTCTAATTTCCTTAATACCTTCTTTACCTTCGTTTTTATAAACTGTTGAGTGATAAAATAACTTAAGCACCAGATTATCTTCCCATCTTGGTATTAAGCTTTTTATGATACTTGTTGTAATATCTGGTCTTAATACTAAAATCTTGTCGCTTACTATTTTTACCATGGATTTTGTTGGCGTTCTTTTATTTATAGCTATAAAGTTCTCATAATCCTCAAATATACTTGGTTTTATCTGTATATAATTATTTTTTATAAATATGGATTCTATTTCCTTTGTGAATTCATATCTTTTCTTTGAGTAATTTAATTCATTTTCAATACTTAAATACTTCATATTTCCACCTTATAATCCTTTCTTCTTTTTTTACAACTAAAAAAACCATACAGGCTAGACCTATATGGTTTGATAATTTCATATACCATCATAGATACAAGCCCTTTTGTGTACTTAAAATAGGGCTTGTATCTTATGAAAAAATTCATAATTACAATCCCTTGGACCTATGATGATAATATAATGTTGTAGTTAAATTGTTATTAAGTTTTTCATTTATAATATACATCATACTTACCCTCCAAAGAATTTATTTTTAATTTATTAACAATAAT
>NZ_JANKBY010000086.1:0-12036 GCF_024621905.1 Terrisporobacter muris | reverse complement strand
ATTTTATACATACAAAATCTCCTTAAATTTTAGCACTTTTTATCATAATATAATTAATTCATTATAAGCTTCATTAAGATTCATATATATTAATTAACATATAGTTCTTAATAGAGCTATTATCAATATTACACTTTTTTACACTGATTTTTTTATAACTATATACCTTAGATTCGACATTTAAAGATGTAATTTTTACATAGTTTGCTTCCTTTTTTACACTGATTTTTTTATTTTTAATACGATAACTTTTATATGTACCCTTATCCCATTTAAAATATTGTTTTAAAGTTTTTGGTAACCTATACAATGTTGTTTTTGAATAAGTAGCATAAACTTTAAATGATACATCGAAAAATTTAATATTACTTGGTGAAACAGATTTTCCTAATACTCCTGTAACATATGCTGATTTTGCTTTACTTCCGTCTAAAGAAATTGTACATCCTCCACCTACCGATCCATTAAATTTTCATATTTTACCAGTTATATCTGCTCCTGCATTAAATGCCCCTCCTGATAATGTCGATATATTTTCACCTGGATAAACCACTATTTGTATACCCGCTGAAAAAGATGGTATACCTATCTCATAGGATTATTAACACAATATGTATACAGATGTAATGTATTCGGATTACTGCTATCTCCTCTATAAGTATCCTGAGTAATAAACCTTCCATTATTAGGATCATAATATCTAGCGTTTAAATAATATAGACCTGTACTTACATCATAAATACCACCTGTATAGCAAACCTCATTGAAGAAACTACTATCTCCTATAGTTGTTGTCACTCCAAAGTCATCCTTCATTACTATATCTTGTAGTACCTATAACTTTTCCGTCAATACCTAAGAAGTTTTGGCTTGTCTTATTTCCATCTTTATCTGATGTATATAAAACTACTCCATCTTGGTAGAAGTAGTTTACTACATTGTTTCCTTCTTTTTTCTGTATACGCTTACCATTTCCGTTATATAAATTTTCTTGATTTACAACTTCCTTTGTTCCATTAACTGTAATAGAGGTAGATAGCCTATTATCAACATCATAAGTATTTTCTACTGTTATATTTGTTACACTGTCTTTTTCCTTAGTTTGATTTCCGTTAGCATCATAAGTATAAGTCTTATTTGATGTTTCTTTTCCATCTTTATTTTCTACAGATGATGTAAGCTGATTTAATTCATTATATTTATAGCTAGTAGTTACTCCATCTTTTGTCATTGACGTTCTATTACCAACTTTATCATATCCATAAGTTATACTACTATTTTTATCTGTAGAATGATTAGTTACATCAGTCTTTACAAGTCTTCCTAAAGCATCATAAGTATATGAGTAGGATTCCATCACTTTATCTAAATTGCTACTATCAATGTATTTCATTGATGTTACTCTATCAAATACATCATACTCATATGTTTTTAGTATATAATCATCTTGTGATTCAAAGTTTCTATATTCCTTAATATTTTTTACTTTTCCGTCTGTGTGATAATAATACTCTCTATAATTTATAGTGTTTATTAAGAAATTCTTCTTAATCTTAGCCTGGATCTTTGTTAACCATCCATATTCATTGTATATAAACTTCAATCCTTTTACTTCATCATTTGAGTCAGGATAGTTAATATCAGTTACTCTATCGTTTACATCATATGTATATACACTATCTCACCATTATTAATTAAAAACTAACAATAAATTATACTTTATTTTACAATTTATAACATTAGTAAATTAAATTTGATAATCATTCATCTCCTACTTTTAAAAGTTCACCTTCATTATCTTTAATACCTTTTTCCCACACTTCTATTTCTATGGAAACAATTGTATTTTTCTCTCTCCTAGCATTTAGTTTTCGTTTATTGTACAAGTCAAACATTCCCCAACACTCTCCATCTACAATTAATGCCGTTTTATTTGAATCATCCGACCATATAATAAATACTTCCTTACAATCTTCAATAGGAGGATTTATCTGATTATAAATCCATAAATGATCAACAATTTCATCAAATTCGCCATCATCATTCAAACTGCATAAATACATATAGCTGGTTTCTCCGTCATCTTCAAAAACTGTAATCCATTTATTATCTGGAGATTCACATTCTATAACAAAGCTTTCTTCTTCATTCAAATTACTACTCATACTTTCTCCTTTAAAATATAGTTACATTCAATTTTATATGTCAATATAACTAATATACCTTATATTTATTATACTTTTGCTCTTATATAACCTCTAATTACATATTGCCCATTATTATGTTCATATGGGATATGATATTTATCTAAAATATCAACAAATTCTTTTTCAGCATCATGTAACACTTTCTTTGAAACTAACCTACCACCTGTTTCTTCATAATATCTTGGCCTTACTTTTATCCATTCAATCAAATAATAATCTAAGTATACAAACGACTCTTCATCATAACTTCCCATATAATCTACATCATTATTAAAGTCACTATAGTCAGGAGAATCTTCTTCTTCAAAAACAGTCTTCAAAATATATGGTGGTTCAAATGGCATATCATAAATCATTGCATCTCTAAACTCATTCCATTTAGTATTATTCATTATTGAAACTAAACGAGTACTTTCAAGATATTTATTAAATTTTTCCTTCTTATTCAGATATTTCATCTCCTTTACTATTATATAATCTATCCTTTACTATTCAAGTTGACTTGCCATATCAAATTGAAATCCTATTATTTCTTCCATTGGTATTTCTTTTCTTAATCTTTTTTCAAAGTCATATTTCTCTGTATCACCCAACTACTGTCCAAGGGTGTATCATTTTTGATACAACCTTAGACATTTTGTTTTGTTAATTAACACTCTAGATATCTTTCCTATATCTATTCTTTATATATACTAACTAAAAAAGATATTAACCATTTCTAAATTATAATTCAATTTACAATTATCCATATCCTCAGATGACAGTACCTCTTCTTTACCAAAATAAACCCATTTATTCGATATACTGTCTAAAAAATCATCTCTATCATTATTATTAAATGGTCTATATAGTTCTAATTTTATCTCTGACAGTGTAATATCCTCATATTTCCAATAAGGCTCTATACTTATATCTTTATACTTTATATTATCTTCATTGATATATGATAGTAGTTTGCTAACAACCTCAGTTGCTTCGTCTTTATTAATAGTTTTTATGAATAATCTAATAAACATTTTTAATTCCTCTCAAAATCACAATATATTACAATTATCTATTTAACTTACAACTTACAAAAACATAGACTACAAGTTAATTTGTGAATATGTAAATCCAATTAAAATTTTTATCAACCATATAAACATGATCCATTTTTAAATATATCTTTTGTTTCTAATTTATTTTACGCCATTTTAGATTCAGTGCTTTTATATATGTTCCAATATAATTATAATCTTCATTTTCTAATTCATCATCTGCCCAAAATACACTTTCATCATTAATTATTAAAGTTGCGCCATATATCTCCCTTGTACAATTTTCTCCTAATCCTTTCAAATTTAATGTAATAAGCCCTTCAAAACATAATTCAACAACTCCATACCAAGTAGAATTATCAAATTGCACTTTTAATTGTGTTTTTCCATAATCCTCTTCATATATCAATTTATCCAATGTTGAATCATGAAACCCAGCAAACATTCTCATAAAAGTATTTGCATCATCTTGATTTCTAATATAATTCCATTTATCTATATCTTCATTAACTTTAACTTTTATATTTGTTTCTTCTAAGGACACTTTCTTATTTTGAAGTATTTTAAGTATAAATTCAAAGTTATCAAATACATCTTTATAGCCTCTAAAAAGCTTAATCTCATAACTAAAATTATTATCTTTACAATATTTTTTTAATTTTAGCAAGAAAGTTTTCTCATATGTAACCCATTCACTAGTATTTGAATTAATACACTCATATATTGTATTTAATTCTTGCGTATCCTTGTCAAAATATTCAACAAGCTCAAATTTACTTATATATGGATTAAATAAAATTGCCTGTTCATAATAACCACTATTAATCAAACCATACACCATAGATTTATAATATCTTTTTTCTAATTTATCATATGCTCTAACAAACATCTTATCTCCTAACAAGCCCTTTTTTACATTTAATCAAGCTCTCCAATGAACCACAGCTCACCTTCATAACTTAAATCATCATCATAAATTTCTTCTTTATAAGCTTTTACTGTCATATTTCTTGGTAAATTTATATTCCACTCTCTACAAATATCTCTTTCTTTAGAAAGTGATATCCATTTTTGATATTCTGTATTTCTATAAAAAAAACTTTTAAAATAATCATCATTCCAAAATACAATAATCTGTGAATCCCATAAACTAGGTAGGTTTATACATGCGACTACCCTTACTTCCATGTCATATACTCCCTTATTATTAATTAAAAAGTCAACTCGATCTATAATTAATTGAATATATTTCCTACGTAAAGATATAGGTGTTTTGTAAGAATCTATAAATCGTTGAGATATGGGCATGTGTAAATGCCAACATTCATGTTCTAAATCAATATCTGGAAATTTAGAAGTTAATTCTATCAATCTACATTCCATTTCTTTAAATTTTCTAGTTTTACCTCTTATCTTTTTCTTATATGATTTGTCTGGATAAATATAATACATCCAAATGCCTCCCTTAACTGCTGTATAAATTTTTATTCCTGCGTGTATTTCCTATAAATCTGATAAAGCTCATTTGCAAACATTTTTAAATAAGTTTGATCAAACTCATTTTCAAAGCTTAACTCTTGCTCAAAACCATTTCTAGAGTGATTATTCAAACATCCTTTTACTAGAATATGCCCATTACCCTTAGCTGAAAACTCTATATAGATTTATCACTTTCTACATATATATCTAAAGTTGAATTTATAGGATAGTTAAACTCTTCTTCATTTATATAAACACCTATTTCAATAGTAAAATCTTCTGTACTTAACCTATGCTTCATTTATTTTCTCCTTGTGCTAAATTCTCTAATCTACTAATTTAATTTTATCATTCTATAGTAATTAAACTGTATGGAATTTACCATGTATATTGCCTTATTTGTCCCACTGCTTTTTTCCTATCATTATATATTAAACTCTGCATACTATCTTCATATATTTTGTCAAACTTCTCTAATGCTTAAAGAATTGTTTCAATTAATTCTGGTTTATTTCTTGCTATAATAACCGTATCTTTTATACATTGTCGTGATGTGATTGGCTTTTCATCTTCAATATGCTTTAGGTATTCTTCAATAATAATCCTATTTACCTAAAATCATTTTAATTCATAAATAGTATTACCTAATTTATAAAACTTTTTTGTAATCTGATAATACTCCACAAACAAATCATAAGATTCTTCATAAAAAATTTTATTTCCCTTTAGGTAATTGGGATACTTAAAATTCTTTTTTAAATATACCATACCAGTTAATTGTTTTCCACATTCATAAATTGGATCATCATAATTGTCTATAAAGAAATCTTTAATTATATGAGATTCTACAAGCCCACATTTTTCATAAAATAACGCTATTAAAGAACTATCCCCCGTTCCTACATACATAATATCATCATATTTTCTTGTTTCTCTGCTAATAATAGCAAATCTAAAAACATTTTTTATTGTCTTTTATTATTTTCACTTTAAAACTCCCTAATATAGTTTATAACTTGATTATAAATGGATTTTGGGTAAAATAAAAGCTAGTCATTGTAAATAACCAGCTTAAGAGTTGCTATATTATTATCTAATTTAATCTTTTTATAAATAAAACCATACACTCACAATTGCTAACATTCATATCACTCTATAAAAAACCTCTTGGGCAAATACTATAGGTACATTTTTATTTCTTTCAAATATCTCTCTATAATTCTCCACAGGAACTTTCTGCTCCCCTACATAGGAAGATATTTCTATAGTCAATGCTGGTTTTTCATAATTTTCAATAAACCAATCTTTATATCCACTACCTGTAACAGGTGGGTTTTCTTCTTCTAACTCATATCCTGTTTCCTTAGATATTTCACTAGCTATTTCCAAATCCCTTTGCATATCCAATTGATTATACTGATAGAAAATTACCTCCCCTGAAGAATGATAAGAAATTGTTCCATCAAACAAATATTTTTCTGTCAAACATTTTAGTGCATAAGTCTCTGTTTCTGAAAAATAATAAGGTCCTTTATAAAGTTGATATTGTGGGCTTGTTACACTATCATCATCTGGATACTTAGTTGGATAATTTCTATTTAGATCTACTCCTCTTATATTTGCTTTCCAACGTGGAAACAATTCTTCTTTTAAATATGGTTCATATTTATACTTTGGAGATATAAATTTTCCTCCATTTAATACTAAATCTGCACCATCTGGATTAACTAATGGTACAAATACAAAAGTTACATATTTCAAAAGCTTATTAATGCTCATATAATTTATGCTTTTGTCCATTTTATATAATTTTAAAAGGTAGTTAACTTGGTCTAGTATCAATATGGCTGTAATTGCTTCTCTAGCATGATGTGTTCCTTGAATTAATATTTTTGTCCTTCCTTCTCCCATAGTTATGGATAGTATGGGTGTCCCTTGTACTGATTTCCCTATTTTATCTAAACTTAATAATTCTTTATTATGCTTGCATAAATTATAAATAGCTTTGTTGATATTTTTTGAAAAATGTCTTGATTGGTACAAGTTTATATAACTGTTAACGCATCTATTTATCATTTTATCACTCCATCATTACATTTTTTGTGCATATATAATATATATTCTATGACATTTAAATAAACTCCCTTTTTCACAAAATAAGTTAGATGAATATTTTGAGCAAGGTCATTGCCTGAAATTTCATAGCGCCCACACAGTGGCTTAAAGTGGTAAGGTCGGCATCTCGTTTGAGTAACGGATTTATCCGAAGTGGTAACGAGGATATATCGTTGACGATATGCTTCTCAATTTTGGCGAAATGAACTAAGCAAATTTTTTTAATTTCTTCCTTTTATTAATTTTTTTAAATTTCTAAGTACGAATTTTACTACCTCATTTAAAACAAGCACCATAGATGATAAAAGTAATATCTTAATCCACATACTTATATCTAAAGCTACAGAGTTAAAAAATGCTCTAAATATTTGTGTAAATAGTATTTGTACTGCACCTGTAACAAATATTATTTCTAGCGCCAATTTATTTTTAAAAAAATTTGGTATGGTACTATTAAGACCAAACTCCCTACAATTAAATGCATTAAATAAAGCACTAAATGCGAATAATGAGAATATTACTGTGCTTTGTTCCTGAGGTGTTGCCTGAAGTATGTTATAAAACTCTTGTAAATGTACTATGCTAATTATAAGAAATGCATTTATAGTAATATTCACTGCCATACTTCTTGCAATTATACCTGCTTTTCTTCTAATAGGTTTTCTTTTTAACACATAATCTCTAACAGGTTCTAAACCAAGAGCTAAAGCTGGAGGCCCATCCATTATTATATTAACCCATAGTAGTTGAATAGTTGTAAAAGGCATTTCTTTTCCCATAATCTGAGATATTACTGCAATCATAAACGCCACAATATTTATAGTTAACTGAAATTGTATAAATCTTTGGAAGTTTTCATATATACCTCTTCCCCATTTTATGCCATCAACTATGGTACTAAAACTGTCATCTGTCAAAATAATATCTGAAGCATTCTTAGATACTTCCGTACCTGATATTCCCATGGATATACCCACATCAGCCTTACTTAGTGCTGGTGCATCATTAATTCCATCTCCAGTTACAGCAACGACTTCAGAATTTGCTTGCAATGCTTGTACTATTCTCATTTTTGTTTCTGGTTTTGAACGAGCTACTATGGATATATCATTTATTTCTTCTCTAAGTTCTTCATCACTTAATATATCTATATATGTAGCTTCTACAGCTTTTTTGTTATCATTTAATAAACCCAGCTCAGTTCCTATTGCTTTTGCTGTGTTTATATTGTCACCTGTTAGCATTTTAACTTTGACTCCAGCCTCATAAGCAGTTTCTATGGACTCTTTTACTCCTTTTCTTAGAGGATCTACTATGCCAACAAATCCACTAAATATTAAGTCTTTGCTATTTTCAACTCTTTCTATATTTCCACTATAATCAAAAGCTGTGTCTACTGTCATTGCCACTTCGTCCATGGCTCCATCTATTACTTTATATGCAAACCCTAAGGTTCTCATTGATTTAACTTGAAGTTTACTTATTTCATGAAGGATTTCTTTTTTCTTATTTTGAGTTATTTGTTTTACTTCTTTTCCATCTTGATAGTAGGCGCATCTTTCAAGTAATATTTCTGGCGCACCCTTACTTAATAATACATTTCTTTGATTCACCTCAATTAAAGATGACATTCTTTTTTTCTCAGAATTAAATGGTATTTGTGATACTAATTTAGTATTTCTTCTAAAATCAACATAATCTTTATTATTATGAAATAAAAGTAATGCACATTCAGTGGCACTTCCTATATATTTATAAGACTTGTCCTCTTTTTCTATATCAGCTGTTGAGTTGGATAAGCAGTTTTCTTCAAAGAAACTATGACTCTCGTAGTTACAATCTCTTATATACTTTCCATCTACATAAGCTACTTCTACTTTCATTTTATTTTGTGTTAATGTTCCTGTTTTATCTGAACAAATTACTGATACACATCCTATTGTTTCACAAGCTTCTTTTTTAGTAACTAATGCATTAATCTTAGCCATCTTTTGCATAGTTATGGCCAAAGTTATATTAACCATAGTTGGAAGTCCCTCAGGAACTGTTGCAACTATTAAGGCTATACATACCATATATGCATTTTTAGCTGGTGCCAAAGATTGAATAAATGGTATAAATCCTGACGTATCAACAACTATAACACCATATGTAGTCATTTTAATTATCATAAATAAACATAGTAAAAATGCAACTATTCCAGACAATATGGCTATTTTAGCTCCTAATTTCCCCAATTTAATTTGTAGAGGTGTAGATACATCTGGGTCGCCTATGTTTTGAGCTATTTTACCCATTTCTGTAGAATCTCCAATATTAGTTACAACCATTTTACCTCTTCCATACGCTACTAGTGTTCCTCCAAATACCATGTTTTTTTGATTGGCAGGTATGGTATCTTGCTCTATTATTTCTGTTTTTCCATATAATATATCCATTTTTATACTAGCATTGGCATCTTTTAATACATCGTTAGACTCTCCTGTAAGCATGTCCTCTCTTAATTTTAAGTTGATGCTTTCTATAAGTCTTCCGTCAGCTGGTATCAAATCTCCACTTTCTATAAAAACAATATCCCCTGGTACTAAATCCTTTTTAGGTACCACTTGAATTTTTCCATTTCTCAATACTTTTACTTCTATATTTTCAGTTAATTTTGATAATGCTTGAGCTGCTTTTTTAGATTTACTTTCTGTAATAGCTCCTATGGATAGTCCCAAAAATATTGCCCCCAAAATTCCAAAGGCATCGTGAGCCTCTCCTGCAAAAGCACTAATTACTGCTGCTGCCAACAATATTAATATCATAGGCTCCATAATACTATCAAATATTTCATCTAAAATTGATTTACCTTCTTTAATAGTAAACTCATTATAACCATACTTTGCTCTTCTTAATTCAATATCTTTAGTATCTAAACCAAATTCTCTATTAACCTCTAGGTATCTTAAAGTATCTGCAATTGATTTATTATAATATCTCATCTTTATCCCCCTCGTTAATCTCCTTGAAACTTATATAATACATCTCATTAAAACTTGTATAATATATATGAAATTAACTCTATAAATATGCTCAAACTATTCTTCTATTATTTGGATTTATTATTATATTGTGAATCAATGGTACTATTGTTTGAAAATATTTATTATTATATTGCAAATTTTATTGATTTTTATTGTTAATTGATAATAAGTATTGATTGAGAATTAAATTTGTATTATACTCTGATTAAATTAAAAGAAGAAAAAATTCGCTTCGCCTGAGCGACGTGTCGTAGAAACACTTCATATGGCCAACGAGATGTCTTTGCTCTGCTTCAGGCAACGAACTTGCTCAAAATTTATTTAATCATATTTAATTGGAGGTAATTATGAATTTTTTAATATCATTAATAGCTGCAATCTTACTAGTAGCTATTGGTCGTAATTTTATCAAAAAACATGCTAATATATGTTATATTTTAACTACAGTATTATCAGTTGCTTTAGTAGTAGGATCTTATACAGGTGTCATTTGGACAATGCCTGCTTGGTTTACAACTACAATCCTTCCTATTTTAATAAAAAGTACTTTTTCTACTGCAATTTTTGTTATTGTTATGTATACAGGTGCTTTCAAAAATGGAAGTAAATTAATTAAGTTTTTAATGCCAATTAGGGCTGAATTATCAATTATAGCTGGTATTCTTACTTTGGCTCATAATATAAGCTTTGGTAAAACCCACTTTGTAAATCTTTTCAATGCACCAGAGCTTATGTCTACTAATATGAAGGCGGCAGCTGGAGTTAGTATAGTTCTTATCGCAATTATGGTTCCACTACTTGTTACTTCTTTCCGCCCAGTTAGAAAATTAATGAAACCTAAAATGTGGAAGAATTTACAAAGATTTGCTTACTTATTCTATGCACTTATATATGTTCATGTAATGCTAATAATGGTTCCAGTTGCTCTTTCAGGAGACACTACTTACATAATAAATGTATTAGTTTATAGTGTAGTATTTATAACTTATGCAGTAATGCGTATTGCAAAACATTTTGCTAAGAAATCATCTGCTAAGTCAAAGAAGACAGCTTCTATATCTATTGCGAACTAACTTCTTTCTGACAAATTATTTTTAATATTTAAAATATATAAAACTATAGCAAAAAGACCGTATCAATTTATATACGGTCTTTTTCTACTGTTTCAGGCATCTCCTTTGATTAACGGTTTTATGAATAGAAGCGAATTTTTTAATTTATTTCCATCTTCCACTCTTGGTGTACTTCTAACATAGACTACCTTAAATCATAAAAAGGTAGTCTATTCTTATTTATACTTTATTTATAAATATCTCAAACTCATTTAATAAATATCTTAATTCTTCATCATCATAGTAAAAATGACCTGACTTTTCTAAGTTAATAACTTCATAATCATTTTGTAGTTTTCTCTTAAAAACTTTTAAAGTTTTATAACTAACAAGCTCATCTATTTTACATTGAACAATAAGTGTTGGTACTTCTATATTTTTCAGTTCTTTTTTAGTTAAACTTATTAAGGTAAACAAATCTACATACCTGGGAATCCAACTAATATAAGTAAATATTGAACCTCTTTCCACACTGAAAGCCTTCTTAGCATACTTAGCTAGTGTATCTTGTTCTCTCACCCTTCCAAAAGCTACCTTTATACTACTTATAATCATATTAAATCTTACAAAAACTTTAAGTGGTGTTGATATTAGTACTATACCTTTTACTTTATTTTTATATTTCAAAGCAAACAATAAAGATAATAATGCGCCCATGGAATGACCTACTAATATTATATTTTCATAATTATCTTTATGTTTTAAAATCTCTTTATCAACACTATTCATCCATTTTTCTCTACTACTTTTTGCAAAATATTTT
Source organism: Terrisporobacter muris (assembly GCF_024621905.1). NCBI lineage: Bacteria > Bacillati > Bacillota > Clostridia > Peptostreptococcales > Peptostreptococcaceae > Terrisporobacter > Terrisporobacter muris. The sequence goes on along the minus strand of NZ_JANKBY010000086.1, from coordinate 297 downwards.
CCACTTTTTCCATGTCCATGTAGTAAAATTGCCGAGTAAGAAAAGCCTTCTTTATGTAAAATCTCTGCAAATTCTTTAAACTGATTTGGACCTTCTAGTATTCCATGAATGAATATAACTATAGTCTTTGAATCTTTATTTTCATATACAAATGGTTTATGAATTTCTTTTTTTAATGTCATTAATACTCTCCCATCTAATCATTTATCAATTGTTTTATATCCTATTTTATCTAAATCATATGTAAATACAATATCATCTTCTTTATAAGTATTATGTTTTACTATTTTTTATTTT
>NZ_JANKBY010000085.1:0-12084 GCF_024621905.1 Terrisporobacter muris | reverse complement strand
CCGATCTATAATTATAAGGTAAAATAAAAAGAGATACTATTATATGGAGGACAAAATGATAAATAAAGAACAATTTTTTAAAATTTATAATATAGATGAGGAAGATCTTAAAAAAGAAAATATAAATTGGGAAGATTTAAAAGCAATACATGATGACTTTATAGATTGTAAAAAAAGTTATGAAACACAGGCTGATTTGATTGCTAATATACTTAGAGCACAACCCAAAGTTCACTCAGTAAAAACTAGAGTAAAAGATGTAAGACATTTAATAGAAAAAATTATTAGAAAAACTCCTGAGAGAAGAGAAAAATATGGACAAGACTTTAATTTTACTGCAGATAATTACAAAGATGAGATTACAGATTTACTTGGAATTAGGGTAATACATATATTTAAAGAAGATTGGGAAGAAATACATAATTTTATAACTAATATGTGGGATGTAATGGAAATAGTAGCTAATGTAAGAGAAGGTGATGATACTAGAAAATTTGATGAACAGGGAATTGCTGTTTGTTCAAGGCCATCTGGATATAGATCTGTTCATTACTTAGTGGAATCTTATCCAACTAATAAAAAACTTATTACAGAGGTGCAAGTTAGGACTATATTTGAAGAGGGGTATGGAGAGATAGATCATCAACTTAGATACTCTCATGAGGATATACCGGAACTTTTAGGACAAAATTTGATGCTACTAAATAGAATTGCAGGAAGTTCTGATGAGATGGCATCTTTAATAAATAGATTAAGCCAAAGTATTCAAGAAGTTGAAAATAAATTTAAGGATAAAATAAGTGAAAAAGATAAGAAGATTGAATCTATTAAAGACAAAATTTATGATAGTAACGATATATCTGATATTGATAAGAAAAATTTGCTTGATGAGATTGATGATATATTAAAAATATAAATATTGTAGTAGTTAGACGAGAAAATTTATCAGTAAATATTTTGTAATATTATAAAAGCCATGAATTATTTAATTATAATTTATGGCTTTTATATTTATTACTAGATTTTTATTTTTAAAATATTAATCTTTTTACATGGTTATACTAAATATGATTAAAGGAAAAATTACATAAATATGGAGGTATATATATGAAAAATAAAGGAATAAAAATTATAGCATCTTTATTTTTTATGATAATAATTTTAGTAGCGGGCTGTGGTAAAAAAAATGAAGAAAACAAAACGAATACAGATACACCGCCAGAGACTGTAACAATTTCTGGTTCAACATCGGTTGGGCCATTAATAGAAAAAGAAGCAGAAAAGTTTAAGAAAGAGAATACTGGAATTAATGTGGAGATAAATCAAATAGGCTCCTCAGCAGGTATAAAAGATGCCATAAATGGAACAGTTGAAATTGGAATGTCATCACGTGACTTAAAAGAGGAAGAGATTGCAGAAGGTCTGGTTGAAGTAGAAGTGGCATTTGATGGTATGGCAGTAATAACTAGCAAAAATAATAAAATAGATTCTTTGAAGCTTAGTGATGTAAAAGATATTTATACAGGAAAAATAACTAATTGGAAGGATGTTGGTGGAGAAGATTCACAAATAGTTGTAGTTTCTAGAGAAGATGGCTCAGGAACAAGAGATGCATTCCAAGAAATAGTAGGATATACATCAGAAGAACTTTATAAGGAATCCATAATTGGTGATGGCTCAGGTAATATTAAAACTACAGTTGCAGGAAATAATCATGCCATAGGATTTATATCATTTGAATATATAGATGATTCTGTAAATGCAGTGAAAATAGATGATATAGCACCAATTGCAGAGAATGTAAAAAATGGAGAGTACAAATTATCAAGACCGTTCTTATTAGTATATAAAGAAGAAAATTTAAAGGAAAATGGAAATAAATTAATAGACTTTATATTAAGTAAAGAAGGACAAAATATAGTAGAAGAAAGTGGATTAATAAGAATAAATTAAAGTGATATATTAAAATCCTCCTTTTTATGCAGGGAGGATTTATTTGTATAAGGAGGTCTCTATGAATGAAAAAATAAATACATCAAAAAGCAAATCAAATAAAAATAAATACTTAATTGAGAGTATAACTTCCAAAATATTTCTACTAAGTGCTTTTATATCTGTAATAAGTTTATTACTTATAATCTGTTTTGTATTTTATAAAGGGGCTATTCCATTTGTATTTAAGGGCTATTCATTTTTTAGTTTTTTATTTGGAACAGAGTGGGTACCATCGGCAGATAAATATGGAATATTATCTATGATTTTAGCATCACTATATGCAACTTTTGGATCTTTAATTATAGGAGTACCAGTGGGGATACTTACTGCAACGTTTATTGTAGAAGTAGCACCAAAATCATTAGCAAAAATTATGTCTCCTGCCGTAGAATTATTGGCAGGGATTCCATCTGTACTATACGGTATATTTGGACTAGCATTTATTGTACCAAATGTTCAAAAATTATTTAATCAACCAAAGGGACAAAGCTTACTAGCAGTTATCATAGTATTAGCTATAATGATGTTGCCAACTATAATTACTGTATCTGAGACGGCGTTGAGAGCAGTACCAAAATCATACAAAGAAGCATCATTGGGATTAGGAGCATCAAAAACACAAACTACTTTCAAAATCGTCATACCAGCAGCCAAGTCAGGAATACTTGCAGCAGTAGTTCTTGGAGTAGGACGTGCTATTGGAGAAACAATGGCTGTAATATTAGTTGCAGGAAATTCTCCAGTTATCCCAAACTCCATAATGGATAGTGTAAGACCTCTTACAACAAATATAGTTTTGGAGATGGGATATGCATTTGGAACACATCAAGAAATGTTATTTGCAACAGGTATAGTATTATTTATTTTTATAATAATACTAAACTTAATTTTAAGTATGATATCAAATAAGGAGGACTATTAATATGAGAAAAACTAAAGATAATATATTGAATGCTTTAGTATATTTATGTGCCATATTTACAATAACGGTTCTTGTATTAATAGTAGGATTTATTTTTATAAAAGGAATGAAATTTACTACTCCAACCTTTATATTTAGTGACTATTCACCAGAAGGTGGAGGAATAAGACCTATGATAGTCACTACTATATATATGATTGCATTATCAATATTGATAGCCACACCTATCGGAATTTTATCAGCAGTGTATTTACAAGAATATGCTAAGCAAGGAAAGATAGTTAAAATTATTAGGTTTGCCACAGAAAGTTTATCAGGAATTCCATCCATAGTTTATGGATTATTTGGAGGAATTTTTTTCGTAGTAGCACTCAATTTTACTTATTCTATACTATCTGGAGCTCTTACGGTTGCTATTATAATTTTACCAATAATAATTAGAACTACAGAGGAATCTTTAAAAACTGTTCCATATAGCTACAGGGAAGCATCTTTAGGATTAGGTGCAACAAAATTTCAGACGCTGTATAAAGTTATCGTTCCCAGTGCCATGCCAGGTGTTTTATCAGGAGTGATATTAGCCATGGGCAGAGTCATTGGTGAATCAGCAGCCATACTACTAACAGCAGGAACAGTGGCACAAATGCCTTTTTCATTATTTGATAGTGCGAGAACTCTAACAGTTCAGGCATACTTAGTAACAAAGGAAAATGGAGACATAGGTCAGGCATGTGCAGTGGGCATAGTTTTGATAGTAATAATATTAGCTTTGAATTATATTGCTAAATTTATAAGTAAGAAATTTAATAAAGCTAATTATTAAAGAGAGGTGTTAAAATGTCACAAAATACTAAAATAAGTGTAAGAAATCTAGAGTTATTTTATGGTGATAATAAGGCTTTAAAAAATATAAATATAGATATAGGAGCTAATGAAGTAACAGCTTTAATTGGTCCGTCAGGCTGTGGTAAATCTACTTTTTTGAGAACTTTAAATAGAATGAATGACCTTATTGATAATGTTAAGATTACAGGGGAGATTAAGCTAGATGGATTAGATATTTATAAAAATGATGATGTTATAGAACTTAGGACAAAGGTTGGAATGGTATTTCAAAAACCAAACCCATTTCCAATGAGTATTTATGATAATGTGGCTTATGGACCAAGAGTCCATGGGATAAAAGATAAAAAACAACTTGATAAAATCGTGGAAGAAAGTTTAAAAGGAGCCGCTATTTGGGAAGAAGTAAAAGATAGATTGAAATCTTCAGCACTGGGACTTTCGGGAGGTCAGCAACAACGTGTTTGTATAGCAAGAACAATTGCTCTTCAGCCAGATGTCATACTTATGGATGAACCAACTTCAGCCCTTGATCCTATTTCTACACTAAAAGTAGAAGAGCTTATAGAAGAGATGAAAGAAAAGTTTACAGTGGTAATAGTAACTCACAATATGCAACAGGCAGCAAGAATTTCTGATAAAACAGCATTTTTCTTAAGTGGTGATTTAGTGGAGTTTGAAGATACAAAAACAGTATTTACAAATCCTAAGGATCAAAGAACAGAAGATTATATTACAGGTAGATTTGGATAAAAATAAGGGGTGTTTACATGAAAAGAAATGATAATAATTTAGGATTAAGTATAAATTCTTTAAAAGAAACTGCCGTAGAAATGATTGTAAAATGTGAAGTTATAGTAGAAGAAGCTGTTAATGCTATGGTTGCAAAAGATATAGAAAAATCAAAGGAAATAATAGGTTTGGATGACGACATTGATGATTTAAGAGGATACATAAGAGAACAGATTATAGAATTAATTGCACTAAGACAGCCTATGGCAAAGGATTTAAGAACCATATATGCACTTAGTATTATGTCTACTGAACTTGAGAGAATTGGAGATTATGCTGTAAATATTGCTATGGAAACAATAAAAATAGGTGAAGATGAGTACGTGGAGGAGTTAATAGATATACCAAAAATGAAAAGGGTAAGCATGGATATGTTAAAAAATGCAAAAATGGCTTTTATGAATAGTGATGTAAAATTAGCACATAAGACTGCCTTACAAGATGATATAATAGATGATTTATATAATGAAGTTTATATAGATTGTATATCAGCAATGCATAGAGATAAAAGGAATATTGCTCAAGCAGTAAGATTACTTTTAGTAGGTCGATTTTTAGAAAGAATAGGAGATCATGTTACTAATATTTGTGAGATGATAATATACTCAATCAAAGGAGAAATGCTTGAATTAGATTAAAGCCTAAAAATCTGTAAAGAAGATATATTCTTTACAGATTTTTTAGGCTTAAATTTCGTTTCACAAAATATTATTAGTCAAAAATATTATAGAATATAGAGTTTGCTATAGATAGTAATATTGCAGCCCAAATAGAATTCAATATTCCATTTAGATGAGCTCCAGGAACTAAAGCAAAAGCTAAATATAAAACTAGACCATTAATAACTAATGAAAATAATCCTAGTGTTAAGAAAGTTATAGGTAATGAGAAAAACTGTATAACAGGTTTTACTATTAGGTTAAGACAACCAAATATTATGGTAAGCATTATTAGAGATCCTAAAGAACCTATATATACACTAGACATCAAATTTGAAATTATGTATAAAGACACTGCATTAATAACAATAAATAACGATACTCTTCTCATATTAATTCTCCTTTTTATTTAAGTGTGTAAATTTATTACTTCAAAAGAAGTATATGTAATTTTACAATTATTATATAACAAATAATCAAAAACTATTAATAATCTAATTAATATTAAGAAATACTTAAGAATATATAATAAAATACCCACTTGATATATTTCAGGTGGGTATTTTGAGTTCTATAAATAATCTAAATGGCCAATAATACCTTGCTTTAAATTATATAAATGTTTAAAACCGTATTCTTCTAATAAGTGAGCGGCATAAATACTTCTTTTTCCAGAACGACAGTAAATAATAACTTTTTCATCTTTATAAGGTAATAAATGGTCTATTTGTGAATCTAAATCACTTATAGGAATATTTATGGCATTGGGAATGCGACTTGTATTGTACTCTGCCTCTGTTCTAACATCAAGTAAAATTAGTTTTTCTTTATTATTTATCATATTATTTAGTTCTAATGAACTTATATCTGTATATGGTTCCATTTAAAAATCTCCTTTAAAAGTTATGAAATAAGAAAGATAGTCCCATTCCTTTATTATTTCACAATTTTAATAATATATTAATTGTATACATAAATGTACTTGTAAATTAATTACCCATTTATGATTAGTTACAATCTATATGACATAAAAATAATTATATTTAGAAAAAAATTGATTTTATGTGACAATGTTACAGTCAGAATAATTAATTTCCTATATATTTTAGATATAATATTTATTTATATAGAAAGGGGATTTTATAATGAGTAAGAAGGTAGTTATAGTTGGTGGTGTTGCAGGTGGGGCATCAACAGCAGCAAGGTTAAGAAGAATAGATGAAGAGGCTAATATAATAATGTTTGAGAAGGGCGAGTATATTTCTTTTGCAAACTGTGGTCTTCCATATTATATTGGAGGAACAATAAGTGAAAGAGATAAGCTAATAGTTACAAGTAAGGAATCTATGAGCAATAAATTTAACATTGATATAAGAAACTTTAGTGAAGTAATTAAGATAGATAGAGACCAAAAAATAGTTACAATAAAAAATCACAAGACTAATGAATTTTATGAAGAAACATACGATAGTTTAGTATTATCACCAGGAGCTAGTCCTCTTAAGCCACCAATTCCAGGTATAAATGACTGTAATAATTTATTTACATTAAGAAATATACCAGACACAGATAAGATTAAGTTTTTCATAGATGAAAATAAACCAAAACATGCAACTGTAGTTGGTGGTGGATTTATTGGTCTTGAAATGCTAGAAAATCTACATGATTTAGGATTAGAACTTACTTTAGTAGAAGCTAGTGATCAAGTTATGGCACCTCTTGATATAGAAATGGCAAGTATAATTCATGAACATCTTGTAGATAAAGGTGTGGAGGTTATATTAAAAGATGGAGTAAATGAATTTAAAAATAATGGACAAAAAATTGTTTTGGCAAGTGGAAAAGAAATAAATACAGATATGATTATTTTGTCTATAGGTGTTAAACCAGAAACAGATATTGCAAAAGAGTGTGGGATTAAGTTAAATCAACGTGGAGCTATAGTAGTTGATAAAAATATGAAAACTTCTGATAAGAATATTTATGCTTTAGGTGATGCAGTAGAAATTATGGATTTTGTAAACAAAAAGCAAACGATGATTCCTCTAGCATGGCCAGCAAATAGACAAGGTAGAATAGTGGCAGACAATATATCTGGTAAAAAATCTGAATACAAAGGAAGTCTTGGTTCATCTGTGGCAAAAGTATTTGACTATACTGTTGCTACAACAGGAAATAATGAAAAAACTTTGAAAAGACTAGGAATGGATTATGAAGTAATTCACATTCATCCATCTTCCCATGCAGGGTATTATCCAGGATCATTCCCAATAGCGTATAAGATGACCTTTGATCCTAAGAATGGAAGAATTTTTGGTGCACAGGGAGTAGGAATAGATGGAGTAGAAAAAAGAATAGATATAATTGCTACTGCCATTAAAGGTAATCTTACAATATATGACTTGCAAGATGTAGAGCCTTGTTATGCTCCACCATACAATTCTGCAAAAGATCCAGTAAACATGTTAGGATATTATGCTGAAAATATAATAGAAAATAAAGTTAAGGTTATTCAATGGAATGAAGTTGATAAATTAGACAAAAATAATTCAATAATTTTGGATATAAGAGAAGAATTTGAGTTAGCAACAGGAGTAATAGAAAACTCTATAAATATACCTTTAAGTGTTCTTAGAGATAGATTAAATGAAATACCTAAGAATAAAAAGATATATGTTACTTGCCAAGTGGGTCTTAGAGGATATATTGCTTGTAGGATTTTATCTCATCACGGTTTTGATTGTACTAATATTGATGGTGGCATAAAAACTTATTTAGCCGTAAAGAAGTCTGAAAAAGCTTTGAATGGTCAAAATAATAAGAATCTGAATAATGGGGGAGAGGAAATGAAAAGAGAGGATTTTAATAAGGATAATATAAAGGCTCATGTTACATTAGATGCTTGTGGTCTTCAATGTCCTGGTCCAATAAGAAGGGTATTTGAAGAAATTAATAAGATGGAAGAAAATCAAATACTAAAAGTTAGGGCTAGTGATCCAGGGTTTACAAAAGATATAGATTCTTGGTGTGATAAGACAGGAAATATTTTATTAAAATCTGATTTTGATAAGGATAAGAAAGCCTTTGTAGCTTATCTTAAAAAAGGAAATAAAGATGTAAAAGTAAATCCTTCTTGCTCTTTAAGTACGAATGAAAAAGATGGGGCTACTATGGTTGTATTTAGTGGTGACTTAGATAAAGCTATAGCATCCTTTATAATTGCCACAGGAGCAGCATCTATGGGTAAGCCAGTAACTATGTTCTTTACATTTTGGGGACTTAATATATTAAAAAGAAAAGACAAACCATCTGTCACAAAAGATACTATGGAGAAAATGTTTGATATAATGTTGCCATCAAATACAGAAAAATTACCTTTATCACAAATGAATATGGGTGGTATGGGACCAAAAATGATAAAACAAATAATGAAAAAGCATAATGTAGATGATATAGATACACTAATAAAAAATGCTGTAGATATGGGTGTAAAAATAGTAGCCTGCTCTATGAGTATGGAGCTTATGGGAATTAAAGCTGAAGAATTTATTGATGGTGTAGAAATAGGAGGAGTGGCATCTTATTTAGGAGCCACAGAAGAATCAAATTTAAATTTATTTATATAAACTAAAAAATGTGTAATAATACAAAATATGGGTATATAAATTAATAATAATGTGGATATAAATTTGTTATTGTAATAAAATATAAATGACAGAAAATATATAGAAAAATATGGAGGATATTGTAATGGCACAAATGCTAAATAATGATAATTTTAATACATCTATAGAAAGTGGAGTATGCGTAGTAGATTTCTTTGCTACATGGTGTGGACCTTGCAAAATGTTAGCTCCTGTATTCGAAGAATTAAGTGGAGAAATGGATGGAGTTAATTTCTTTAAAGTTGACGTAGATCAAGCGTTAGATGTTGCGAGAAGATATGCAATAACAACAGTTCCAACAATGATAATATTCAAAGATGGTGAAGCTGTAGATAAAATGGTAGGTTTCCTTCCTAAAGAACATATAAAAGCAAAAATAGAAGCACAATTATAATAATAATTAATGTTACAATAAATAAAATGGTGATATCTTATAAGATTCACCATTTTATTTTTTTGTATCTAAATAGGGAATCATTGAATTAAATGGATATATTTACTAAAAAGATAAGGGGGTTGAGTATTAAATTATAAAAAATGATACTATTTTAGTTAAAAGGTTACGAAAAAGTTACAAAAATGTATTTTTTTTACTGTCGAAATATAGACAAAGTATTATAAAAATGTAATAATAGTATTAATACCAAGTAAATATGTTTCATAAATGTTACATATTGGAAGGGGGATAGAAATTACAATTTATAAAATTGTAAAATCGATTAATTATGAGTATAAACAAAAAATATGTAATGGCAGGTATGCTAGCTACAGCGCTAGTAGCACCTATAACAGATGCAACAAACTCTTATGCAGATGATACAAGAACAATAACAGGAAGAGTAAACTTTAGAACTGGACCAGGTAATGAATATGATTCAATGGGTAAAATTGAAGAAGGTGAAACAGTTACTTATTTAGGTTCGAATGGTGGATGGAGAAAAGTAAAATATAATTCTAAAGTAGGTTATGTATATAAGAATTATATTTCAGAAGGAACTACTAGTACAACTAGCGTAAAATACGTAAAATGTAATAAGTCATTAAACGTAAGAAAAGGACCATCAACAAGTTATTCAATAATAACAAGTTTATCTAATGGAACTAAAGTTAACGTAATATCAAGTAGTGGTGGTTGGTCCAAAATAACTACTGGAAGCACAACAGGATATGTTTCAAATCAATATTTAAGCAATAGTGCTCCAAGTTCAAGTAGCGAAACATCAACTACTAAATATGTAGTAGCAAATGTTGGGCTAAATGTGAGAAAAGGACCATCAACAAGCCATGCAGTAGTAACTACATTAGCTAATGGAACAAAAGTTACAGTTAAATCAACTAGCAATGGATGGTCAAAAATAACTACTGGAAATATAACAGGATATGTTTCTAGTTCGTATTTAACTAGTAGTAAACCAAGTACGGATGATAATTCAACTAATGAAACATCAACTATTAAATATGTAGATGCAAATGTTGGCTTAAATGTAAGAAAAGGACCATCAACGAGCTATGCAGCAATAACTAAATTAGCAGATGGAACAAAAGTTACAGTTAAATCAACTAGCAATGGATGGTCAAAAATAACTACTGGAAATATAACAGGATATGTTTCTAGTTCGTATTTAACGAGTAAAAAACCATCTTCAGGAAGTTCTTCAAGTTCAGATTCTTCAACTAGTACTTCGGCAAGTAAATTAATTTCTTATGCAAAGAAATTTTTAGGAAAGCCTTATGTATGGGGAGCTCAAGGACCAAATGGATTTGACTGTTCAGGATTTACATATTACGTATTTAAAAATTCTGCTGGAATAACATTACCTAGAACATCATCTATGCAAAGTAAATATGGAACTGCTGTAAGTAAAAGTAATTTGAAGCCAGGAGACTTACTATTCTTTGATACTGTCGGATCAAATAATGGTGGAGTTACTCACTGCGGTATATATATTGGTAATGGTCAAATGATACATGCAGCTTCAGGTCAGGGTAAGGTTGTTATAAATAACATAAACAGTTCTTACTATGTGAATGCTTATGTAAATGCAAGAAGAGTTTTATAATCATCGAAAAGTTAAAAAAGAAATGTACATTGGAATTATTAAGTAAATCTTAATAATTCCTTTTTTTATTATGAAAATAATATAAAAATCATAAAAATATAAGCTATTTACTCATTTGCTAGACGTAAGATATGGAAAGTGTAATAATATAAGAAAGGAATAAGTGAAAAAAATGAAACTATTCCTTTTGAAAAAAATGTCAAACTATAAGATTTATTATGAAGAGGTGGATAAAATGAATGTTACTCTTATTTTATATGAAAGTAAGTATGGGACAGGTAAGATTGTTGCAGATACCATATGTCCAGTATTAGGTCCAGCAAAATCTTTTGACATTAATGATGCGCCACATGATATTAAGTATTACTCTAATATTGTTTTAGTATTTTCCATGTATGGACATCATAGCTGCAAAAAAATATTAAAATATATAGACGATAACAAAATAGATTTTAGTAAAAAAAGAGTAGCCTTAGTATGCATAGGTCTTAACAAACAAGATGGTATAAATGAGATTAATAAAATAAAAACAATTATAAATAAGGAATGTATTTTTAGTGAATTTATAAAAGGTGAAATGTTTATAAATAAGCTTTCCTCTGAGGATAAGGAAAAAATAAAAGCATTCTGTTCTAAGGTTGGAATACCTTTCGGTGATTTAGGAAAACTTGATGATAGTAAAGTGTTGGAATTGGGTAAAAATTTAATAGAATATTTTAATACGCCGCAATTTATACCTCCAGCTAATGTAACAAAAAAAGAAATTGAAACTTTTCTCATAAATAAAAATACATGCACTTTAGCAACTGGATATGGAGATTTTGTAAGAGCAACACCTTTAGAGTATGAGTATTACAATGAAAATTTATATATAATTAGTGAAGGTGGATTGAAGTTTATAGGGCTTTTAAAAAATAACCAGGTATCTATTTGTATATATGAAGATTATAAAAATATGAATAATTTATGTGGTCTTCAAATAAGTGGAGAAGCAGAAATTTTACAACCATGGTGTGAAGAATATTTAGAAGTATTTACTAGAAAAGAACTTAAAATAGAAAATATATCAAAACTACCTTTTAATATGAATATAATAAAAATTGTACCAACTAAGTATGAGTTTTTATGTTCTAAATTTAAAAATCTAG
>NZ_JANKBY010000084.1:0-12173 GCF_024621905.1 Terrisporobacter muris | reverse complement strand
AGGATTACAATTTTTTCCATTCAGTATTTACTATAGATTTTTATAGGAAACTTTGAATGTTAAAATTTTAACTCTATAAATTTTTACTTAACTTATTTTATAACTATAACCTCTTAAAATTTATAGAATGTATTTTAAGCTTTTGCTGTTAATTATTTACTATGACTAACTTCAAAATGAAAAGGGGGAATTTGCATGTGCAATTTTGTTTCACAGAACAAAAAATTATTTGATGAGTTAGATAGCTTAATCGTTGCTCTTCCTGAAGCTGATGAGAGTGCATTAATATATGTGCTTAAAGAAGCTCAAGGTATATTTGGCTATCTACCAAAAGAAGTTCAACTTTATATAGCAGGAAAATTAGGTGTCTCTCCTGCCAAAGTATATGGTGTTGTTAGCTTCTATTCCTATTTCTCTACTACTCCTGTTGGAGAACACAAAATTAATGTATGTTTAGGAACAGCGTGTTTCGTGAAAGGTTCAAAAGATGTTCTTGCTGAACTAGAAAAGCAATTAGGTATTAAATCCGGAGAAACTACTCCTGATCTTAAATTTACTATTGAATGTTTAAGATGCGTAGGTGCTTGCGGACTTGCTCCTGTTGTTGTTGTTGATGGTAGAGTATATAGTCGAGTTACACCTGATGATGTTACAGGTATAATAAATGACTATAAAGAAGTAGAAATGAGCTGTTAGGGGGGATAATACATGAAAAGAATTAATTCTTATGCTGAATTAAAAGCTGCTGTTGAAGAGTACAAACCTCTTCTTGATTTAAGAAAGAAAGACGGAGTTGATGGTGTTCCTACAAAAAGAGAAATATTAGTTTGTGGTGATACTGGATGTGCTTCTTCTGGTAGTATAAAAGTTTTAGAAGCTTTACAAGATGAAATAAAAAAAGCTGGTCTTGAAGATGTTGCTAAAGTTGAATTAACAGGATGCTTTGGTTTCTGTGCCGTAGGTCCTATAGTAAAAGTTTACCCTGATAACGTTTTCTACGTAAATCTTTCTGCTGAGGATGCTGCTGAAGTAGTAGAAAGTCATATTAAAAATAATGTTGTTGTAGAAAGATTATTATTTGAAGAACCATCATTAGATAATATAAGAGTTAATAATGAAAAAGATATGTCTTTCTATAAAAAGCAAAAGAAAATAGCTTTAAGAAATCTTGGTGTTATACATCCTGAACGTTTAAGCGAATACCTTGCTAATGATGGATATCTTGCTCTTGGTAAATGCTTAAATGAAATGACTCCTGAACAAGTTGTTGAAGAAATAAAAGCTTCAGGACTAAGGGGTCGAGGTGGAGCTGGATTCCCTACTGGTGTTAAATGGGAAGCTTCTGCTAAAAACCCTCCTGTCAACGGAAAAAAATTTATAGTATGTAATGCTGACGAAGGTGACCCAGGAGCTTTCATGGATAGGTCTTTATTAGAAGGCGACCCTCATAACGTATTAGAAGCTATGGCAATAGCAGGATATGCTGTAGGTTCTGACATTGGATATATATATATAAGAGCTGAATATCCTCGTGTCATAGAAAGATTAAAAATAGCTATAGCTGCTGCTGAAGAAGCTGGATTATTAGGCGAAAATATAATGGGTTCTGGGTTTAACTTTAAACTTGAATTAAAATATGGTGCTGGTGCTTTCGTTTGCGGTGAAGGTACTGCATTGATGCATTCTATTGAAGGTAAACGTGGTGAGCCTAGAATGAAGACTTTCTCTTCTTCTAAACACGGTTTATGGAATGCTCCTACTTGCTTAAATAACGTTGAAACATTTGGTAATGTTCCAGCTATAATAAATAATGGTTCTGATTGGTTTGCTTCTTATGGTACAGAAGATTCTAAAGGAACTAAAGTTTTTGCATTAGGTGGAAAAGTTAATAACGTTGGTCTTGTTGAAATACCTATGGGTACTACACTTAGAGAAATCGTTTATGAAATAGGTGGTGGTATCTTACATGATAAAGGATTTAAAGCTGTTCAAACTGGTGGACCATCAGGTGGATGTATATCTTCTAAAGATTTAGATACTCCTATAGATTACAAATCATTAGCTTCTATAGGCTCTATGATGGGTTCAGGTGGTATGCTTGTTCTTGATGAAACTGACTGTATGGTTGATATAGCTAGATTTTTCTTAGACTTCTCTGTTGAAGAGTCTTGTGGTAAATGTACTCCTTGTCGTATAGGTACAAAGAGATTATACGAATTATTAAATAAGATTTGTGAAGGCAAAGGATGTGAGCAAGACTTAGTTGACTTAAAAGACTTAGCATTAACAGTTAAAAATACTGCTCTATGTGGCCTAGGAAAATGCGCTCCTAACCCTGTATTAAGTACTATGGATTGCTTCTATGATGAATATTTAGCTCACGTTAAAGATCATAAATGTCCAGCAGGAAAATGTACTTCTCTGTTAGACTTTGTAATTACTGATGATTGTATTGGTTGTGGATTATGTGCTAAAAACTGTCCAGTTGATGCAATAAGCGGTGAAAAGAAAGAAAAACATGCTATAGATACTGCTAAATGTATTAAATGTGGTACTTGTATAGAAAAATGTAAGAAGGGTGCAATTGTTAAAAGATAATTACGCTAAGGAGGGGTTTATTAATGAGTTTAGTTAATTTAACTATAAATGGCAAAGCTGTTTCAGTTCCTTCTGATACAAAAATATTAGAAGCTGCAAAACAAGTAAATGTTAAAATACCAAGCCTATGTCATTTACATATGGATGATATAAAATTTGATAACCATTGTGCATCTTGTCGTGTATGTATGGTTAGTGCTGGAAGAGGACTAGTTCCTGCTTGTGGTACTTTAGTTAAAGAAGGAATGGTTGTAAACACTAATTCTCCAGAAGCATTAAAATATAGAAAAAATGTTGTTGAATTAATGTTATCAGACCATCCAAAAGACTGTTTATCTTGTATTAAGAACGGTCATTGCGAATTGCAAGATATCGCTGCAGACTTAGGTATAAGAAATGTTAGATTCTCTGATGGAGATCAATCTTATGTTCCTGTTGATACTTCTACTAAATCTATAGTTAAAGATCATGCGAAATGTATACTATGTAGAAGATGTGAAACTATGTGTAACGAAGTACAATCAGTTGGTGTTCTTTCTGGTATCAACCGTGGATTCGGCACAGAGGTTTCTACATTCTATGGTGTTGATTTAGCTGATACTAACTGTACTTTCTGTGGTCAATGTATAAGCGTATGTCCAACAGGTGCATTAGTTGAAAAAGATAATACTGGCGCTGCTTGGGATGCTTTAGCACAAAAAGAAAAACCTGTTATGGTTCAAACTGCTCCAGCCGTAAGAGTTGGCCTAGGAGAAGAATTTGGATTAGATCCAGGTTCTATATCTACTGGTAAAATGGTTGCTGCATTAAAAGCTCTAGGATTCGATTATGTTTTCGATACTAACTTTGCAGCTGACTTAACTATAATGGAAGAAGCTAATGAGTTTGTAAATAGATTTGTTAAAGGTGAAAAACTTCCTATATTAACTAGCTGCTGCCCAGCTTGGGTTAACTTTATGGAACATGAATTCCCAGATTTATTACCTCATCTTTCTACTTGTAAATCTCCACAAAGTATGTTTTCTCCAATAGCTAGACATTACTTTGCTGAAAAAGCTTTAGGTAAAAAACCTGATGAAGTTATAGTTATGTCTATAATGCCTTGTGTTGCTAAGAAATACGAAGTTTCTAGAGAAGAATTAGGTCAAAATGGATATCTAGATACTGATTTATCATTAACTACTAGAGAATTGGCAAGAATGATAAAAGAAGCTGGTATAGATTTAGCTAACTTAGAAGAAGCTGAGTTTGATAGCCCACTTGGATATTCTACTGGTGCTGCTGATATATTTGGTGCAACTGGCGGTGTTCTTGAAGCTGCACTTAGAACAGCTTACCATGATATAACTAAAGAAGAAGCTCCATCTCTAGACTTTACAGTTGTTAGAGGTATGGATGGTATAAAAGAGGCTTCTTTAGAAATAGCTGGTCATACAGTAAATGTGGCTGCTGCAAGTAGTTTAGGAAATGCTAGAAAATTAATGGATGAATTAAGAGCTGGAACTTGCAAGTACCATGTAATAGAAATCATGGCTTGTCCTGGTGGATGTGTTGCTGGTGCTGGTCAACCTTATCATGGTGGAGACTATGATAAAGTTAAAGCAAGAGCTAAAGCTTTATATGAAATAGATGCTAATAAACCACAACGTCTTTCTCATGTTAACCCAGATATCATCAAATTATACGATGAATTCTTAGGTGAAAGAGGCGGACATAAGTCTCATGAATTGCTTCATACTGAGTACTATGATAAAAGTAATGTATTTGCTGACGCTGAATGTTAATAATTAATACTTTACCTATTAATTAAAAATTAAAGGGAGTTATGAAATTTATAAAAATCTCATAACTCCCTCTTAATTTATTTATCAATTACCCTAGTTAATTTTTCTGTGAACTCTTGAGCTGCATCTATACCCATTCCTCTTTGTCTAAAGTTCATAGCCGCTACTTCTATTATCATAGATGTATTTCTTCCTGGTTTAACAGGTATTACTAACTTTTCAATTTTTCTTCCAAGTATTTCTTCATATTCCCTATCTAAACCTAATCTATCATAATATTTTTGTTGATTCCAATTTTCTAGTTCAATTACTAAATCTATTGCTTTTTGATTTTTTATTGCCCCAACACCATATAAACTTTTAACATCTATTATTCCTATACCTCTTATCTCCATATAATGCTTTAATAATTCTGGTGCTTGACCTACAAGTCTACTATCATCAACTTTTCTAATCTCAACTGCATCATCAGCTACTAATCTATGACCTTTTTGTATCAATTCTAAGGCAGTTTCTGATTTACCTATACTACTTTCTCCCTTTATAAGAACACCTATACCATATACATCTACTAAAACTCCATGCATTGTAACATGAGGCGCTAACTTATTATCTAAATAATTAGATAATCTATTAATAAATCTAGTAGTACTACACTTGCTACTTAATACTACTCTATTATATTTTTTAGCTTTTTCTATTATATCTGAATCAACTTCTAAATCCCTCGTAACTATTAGTACAGGTATTTCATAAGAGAAAAATTTATCTAATATTATTTCTCTTTTATCTTTATTTATATTTTTAAAATAAGTATATTCTGTTTTTCCTATTATTTGAATTCTTTCATAAGGAAAATATTCAAAATATCCTGCCAGTGGTAATCCTGTTCTATTTACATCTTCAGATTCCACGTAGTATTCCTTCTCCTCTGGCATATATACTACCTCTAAATCCAAATCATCAATTAATTGAGATATAGATACTTTATCTTTTACTGTTTCTATCAATTACTTACTCTCCCTTTCTAAAATATTCATAAATATTTTCTGCTACACTTTTATTTAATCCCTCTACTTTAGATAACTCTTCTACTGATGCATTTTTTATATCTTCAATGCTTTTAAAATTAGATAATAATGCTTTTTTTCTTTTTTCTCCAACGCCTGGAATATCATCTAAAGAAGATTTTGTTAAAGATTTGTTTCTCAAGCTTCTGTGATAGCTTATGGCATAGTTATGTACTTCCTCTTGAATACTTGCAACAAACCTATATAGATTTGACGTTTTATCAAGTTCAATATCATTTGAAGCACATATCAATCCCTTTGTTCTATGTTTGTCATCTTTATACATTCCCCACAAAGGTATATCTATTCCATATTTATCAAAAACTTTTTGTACAGCACTGACTTGTCCTTTTCCACCGTCTAATAGTATTAAATCAGCAAAATCACCTTTTTGCAATCTTCTATCTAAAATTTCAGCCATAGAATCATAATCATTAGGTCCTTCTACAGTCTTTATTTTATATCTTCTATACTCTTTTTTGTCCTTGAGTCCATTTGTAAAAACAACCATAACACCTATGGAATCTACACCTTGTATATTAGATATGTCATAAGATTCTATTCTTCTCGGTGGTTCTTGTAAGCCTAATACTTCAGCTAGCTCAATTAAAGCCCCTTCACTTCTTTCATATTTTCTTTTATTTAAATTAGAGAATTTTTCTAAGTATTCCATAGCATTTTTCTTAACCATAGATATTAAACTTTTTTTATCTCCTTTTTGAGGGACTCTTATAGATACCTTTTGTCCTTTAATATTTGATAACCATTCTTCAAGAACTACTTGATCTTCTATCTCTGATTCAATAATAATCTCTTTTGGAATATATTCTGCCTTCATGTAAAATTGTTTTACAAAAGAACCAAGTATTGCTTCCTTACTAGAATCCTTTGTTCCCTCTAATATGAAATGCTCTCTTCCAACTATTTTACCATGTCTAATAAAGAATGATTGTACACAGGCTTCTTCATCATTATAAGCCATAGCTATTATATCTTGATTGATATCATCTGTAGATACATCAATTTTTTGCTTTTGCATCATTTCTTGAAGATTCATTATTTTATCTCTATAAATAGCTGCTTCTTCAAAATTAAACTCCATAGAGCATTTATTCATCTTTTCTTTTAAAATCTCAATTAAAGTTTCTTCTTTTCCAGATAAAAATAATAGTATTTCTTCTATCATTTTATTATATTCTTCTTTTGAAACATTTCCAGTGCAAGGTCCCACACATCTTTTTATGTGAAGGTTTAAACATGGCCTCATATTATTTTTAATAGCTCTTTCAATATCAACATTGCAAGTTCTTATAGGATAAATATTTCTAATAACATCTAAAGTATCATTAACAGCTTCCACATTTGTATATGGTCCAAAATATTTAGCCTTATCTTTAAGAACTCTTCTAACTTTTAATACTCTTGGAAAATCTTCATTTACTGTTACCTTTATATAAGGGTACGTTTTGTCATCCCTTAATAAGACATTATATTTAGGTCTATATTTTTTAATTAAATTACACTCTAAAATCAATGCTTCTAGCTCTGAATCAGTGATTATATACTCAAATGAATTTATATTTTTAACCATTGATTTTACCTTAGAAGAATGGTTTTTAGATGATTGAAAGTACTGTCTTACTCTATTTTTTAATGATATGGCTTTACCAACATATATTATTTTATCATCTTCATCTTTCATTAAATATACCCCAGGCTCAGCTGGTAGTTTTTTTAATTGTTCCTGTATATCAAACACTTATATTCCTCCGAAATCAAAATTCGCTTCTATAATTCATTCTATAATAAAACTTCTAATTCTTATATAGATAAAAATTAGAAGTTTTATATTTCATCTTTGATAATATTAAAATTTCAAAACTTATTCAAAGTATTTCTTTAGGAATTGCCCTGTATATGAACCTTTCACCTTAGATACTTCTTTAGGTGTTCCAGTAGCGATTATTTTTCCACCTTTATCTCCACCTTCTGGTCCCAAATCTATAATGTAGTCACTAGTTTTTATAACATCTAAATTATGTTCTATTACTACTATAGTATTCCCTGTATCAGCAAGTTTTTGTAAAACGTGAATCAACTTATCAACATCTGCCATATGAAGTCCTGTTGTAGGCTCATCAAGAATATATAAAGTCTTTCCTGTCGGTCTTTTACTTAATTCTGATGCTAGCTTAATTCTTTGTGCTTCTCCTCCAGATAACTGAGTTGAAGGTTGACCAAGTTTGATATAGGAAAGTCCAACATCCATCAAAGTTTCAAGTTTTCTTTTTATAGTTGGTATATTTTCAAAGAACTCTAATGCTTCTTCCACATTCATATCAAGTACATCTGCAATAGTCTTATCTTTGTACTTAACTTGTAGAGTTTCTCTATTATATCTTTCACCTTTACATACTTCACAAGGTACGTAAACATCTGGTAAGAAATGCATTTCTATTTTGATTATACCGTCACCCTTACAAGCTTCACATCTACCACCTTTAACATTAAAACTAAATCTTCCTTTTTTGTAGCCTCTAGCTTTAGCTTCATTTGTTGTAGCAAATAAATCTCTTATTTGGTCAAATACACCTGTATAAGTAGCTGGATTTGATCTAGGCGTTCTTCCTATTGGACTTTGATCTATATTTATTATTTTATCTATATTTTCAATTCCTTTAATTTCCTTATGTTTACCAGGTCTTTGTCTTAATCTATTAACCTTACTTGCTACACCTTTGTATAAGATTGAGTTAATTAATGAACTTTTTCCAGAACCTGATACACCTGTAATACATACAAATTTTCCAAGAGGTATCTTTGCATTAATATTTTTTAAGTTATTTTCTGTAGCACCTTTAATCTCTATAAAGTTTCCATTACCTTCTCTTGTAGTATCCGGTATTTCTATTACTTTTTTACCACTTAGATATAATCCAGTCATTGAATTAGGATTTTCTAATATTTCATCTAAAGTACCTTGAGCTACTATTTCTCCACCATGGACACCAGCACCTGGTCCAATGTCTACCACGTAGTCAGCTTCTCTCATAGTATCTTCATCATGTTCAACTACTATTAAGGTATTTCCAAGATCAGTTAAATGTCTTAATGTTCCTATTAATTTTTCATTGTCTCTTTGATGAAGACCGATACTTGGCTCATCTAATACATATAGAACTCCAACTAAAGCAGAACCAATTTGAGTAGCAAGTCTGATTCTTTGTGCTTCTCCTCCTGATAGCGTTCCAGCTTTTCTTGATAAAGTTAAATATTCTAATCCTACATCTTTTAAGAAAGATGCTCTTTCATTTATTTCTTTTAAAATTTCATGAGCTATAAATTTATTTTTTTCACTTAACTCTAAGCTCTGAACAAAGTCTAATAAATCTTTTACAGATAAATCTGTAACTTCCATTATATTTTTTCCACCTATTAGAACAGATAGAACTTCTTTTTTCAATCTATTACCCTTACATTTTGGACAAGGTGTTTCAGCCATATACTCTTCAATTTTGTCTCTTGAATACTCTGAATTAGTTTCTCTATATCTTCTTTCAAGGTTTACTATAACCCCTTCAAAAGGAGCCTTATACTCTCTTCTTCCTCCAAACTTAGAATCAAAGATAAATTGAACCATTACATTATTTTCACCATAAAGTAATTCTTGAACAAAATCTTCTGGTAAATCTTTAAATGGAGTATCTAAAGATACATTAAAGTGTTCAGCTAAGCTTTGTACCATTTTGCTATAATATGTATCATCACTTGTGCTTACACTTCCCCATGCAGCTATGGCCCCTTGTTTTATACTTAAATCTTTATTTGGTATAACAAGGTCCGGATCAACTTCTCTACTTTCTCCTAATCCTTTACATACATCACAGGCACCAAAAGGAGCATTGAATGAGAACATTCTTGGTGATAGTTCTTCAATTCCTATACCATGTTCTGGACAAGCAAATTTAGTAGAGAATAAAACTTCTTCTCCATCTACTATTTGAGCTATCACAAGTCCATCTGATAATTTGACAGCTGTTTCTATTGAATCAGCAAGTCTTCCTTCTATTCCATCTTTTACAACTATTCTATCTACAACGACTTCTATATTGTGTTTCTTATTTTTCTCTAAATTAATATCATCAGTTACTTCCTGATTTTCTCCATTAACTCTAATTCTTACAAAACCATCTTTAGCAATGCTTTCTATAAGTTTTTTATGAGTTCCCTTTTGACCTCTTACTACAGGAGATAAAATTTGAAGTTTAGTCCTCTCTGGAAATTCTAATATTTTATCTACTATTTCTTGTATAGTCATTTGAGATATTGGTTTTCCACATGTAGGACAGTGAACATCTCCAACTCTTGCAAATAAAAGTCTTAAATAATCATAAATCTCCGTTACTGTACCTACAGTAGAACGAGGGTTTTTTGACGTTGTCTTTTGGTCTATAGATATAGCTGGTGATAATCCTTCTATATATTCCACATTTGGTTTTTCCATTTGTCCTAAAAACTGTCTAGCATAAGCTGATAAACTTTCAACATATCTTCTTTGACCTTCTGCATAAATAGTATCAAATGCTAAAGAAGATTTTCCAGAACCTGATAGTCCTGTGAAAACTATAAACTTATTTCTAGGAAGTTCTATACTGACATTCTTAAGGTTATGCTCTTTTGCACCTTTTATAATGATTTTATCTTCCATTAATTCTTTATCCTTTCTTCTAACTCTTTTATCTTATCTCTTAACTGAGCTGCTCTTTCAAATTGTAAGTTTTGTGCAGCTTCCATCATTTCCTTTTGTAAAGCTTCTATATTATTTTGAACTTCATATTCATCTTCACTTTCAGAAATCCCAAATACAACTTCTTCATCAGCCGGTTTAAGTGTTTCTATACTATCCCTAACTTCCTTAACGATAGTTTTAGGGATAATTCCATTTTCCTCATTATATTGAGACTGTATCTCTCTTCTTCTTTTAGTTTCTTCAATAGTTGCTGCCATAGAACGTGTAATCTTATCAGCATACATTATAACTCTACCTTCTGAGTTTCTTGCAGCACGTCCTACTGTTTGTATTAGAGATGTTTCCGATCTTAAGAAACCTTCTTTATCTGCATCTAATATGGCAACTAGTGAAACCTCTGGAATATCTAAACCTTCCCTAAGCAAGTTTATACCTACTAGTACATCAAATTTACCAAGTCTCAAATCTCTAATTATTTCTGTTCTTTCTAGTGTATCTATATCTGAATGTAAATATTTAACCTTTATTCCTATTTCTTTTAAATAATTAGTTAAATCTTCACTCATTTTCTTAGTTAAAGTAGTAATTAAAACTCTTTCACCTTTTTCTGTAACTTTATTTATTTCACCAACTAAATTATCTATTTGATTTTCAATTGGCCTTACTTCTATAATTGGATCAAGTAACCCTGTTGGTCTTATTATTTGTTGTGCTACAGTTGTCGAATGTTCTATTTCATAAGGTCCTGGTGTTGCGGAAACAAATAATACTTGATTTATATTTTCTTCAAATTCAGCAAAGTTTAAAGGTCTATTGTCATAAGCAGATGGTAATCTAAATCCATTTTCTATTAATGATTGTTTTCTTGATCTATCTCCTGCATACATTCCTCTAACTTGAGGTATAGTAACGTGAGATTCGTCTACTATTAATAAGAAATCATCTGGAAAGAAACTCATTAATGTATAAGGTTTTTCACCTTCTTCTCTTCCTGTAATATGTCTTGAATAGTTTTCTATACCCTGACAAGTACCTATTTCATTTAACATTTCTATATCATATTTTGTTCTTTGTTCAATTCTTTGAGCTTCTAATAATTTGTCATTATTCTTAAAAGATTGAACTGTTTCTGCTAATTCTTTCTCAATAGCTTCTACTGCATGGGCAACTTTTTCTGGAGTAGTTACATAATGTGATGCTGGAAATACTGCTACATAGCTTCTTGTTCCTAAAATTTTTCCTGTAACATAATCAATTTCCACGATTCTGTCTATTTCGTCTCCAAAAAATTCTATTCTTATAGCTTTTTCATCATCACTTGCAGGGAATAATTCTAGAATATCACCTCTAACTCTGAAAGTTCCTCTCACAAAGTTAATATCATTTCTTTCATATTGTATATCTACTAATTTTCTTATTAGAGTATCTCTGTCAATTTCCATTCCTGTTCTAATGGATAACATAAGCTTTTTATAATCATCAGGATCCCCAATACCATAAATACATGATACAGAAGATACTACTATTACATCATCTCTTTCTAATATAGATGCTGTAGCTGAGTGTCTTAGCTTATCTATTTCATCATTTATACTTGCATCCTTTTCTATATATGTATCACTGGATGCCACATAAGCTTCTGGTTGATAATAATCATAATAACTTACAAAATATTCAACTGCATTATTAGGGAAAAACTCTTTAAACTCGCTATATAATTGAGCTGCTAAAGTTTTATTATGAGCTAGAATTAAAGTTGGTTTTTTTACTTCTCTAATTATATTAGCCATAGTAAAAGTTTTACCCGAACCTGTTACACCTAGTAATGTTTGAAACTTTTCATCATTATTAATTGAAGTAACAATTTCCTTTATTGCCTCTGGTTGATCCCCTGTTGGCTTAAAAGCCGATTGAATTTCAAAGTCCATATCTCCTCACTCCTTTAGAACATCCGTTCCGTATAATTACAAT
>NZ_JANKBY010000083.1:0-12258 GCF_024621905.1 Terrisporobacter muris | reverse complement strand
ATTTTTAGGATTTATAAATAAAAAACCATTACCTTGTAGTGTTCTTAACATAGGTAATGTATCAGTATTTTTTATTAGCTGTCCGTATAATTCGGCTTCTGTTAATTTTCTACCAAATTCTTTTTTAGACCATTCTATTAAAAGAGCAAGAGCACCGGTTACATGAGGTGTCGCCATACTAGTTCCTGATAAAGTTTCATATTTCCCATTCAAAAATGTTGATATTATATTTACACCAGGCGCCACCAAATCTACTTCTTTGTTAGAGTTACTAAATATTGCAGCAGATTTTGAATAATCAACTGCTCCAACACTAATTACTTCATTATATCCTGCTGGATAAGAGAATCCATCTGTAACTCCTTTACTATCTCCCTCATTACCTGCTGCACATACAACTAATATATTACTATCTACTGCTTTTTTAATAGCTTGGTGCAATTGAGGAACATCCTCTGAAGTTCCCAAAGACATTGATATTATATCAACCCTTTGGCTAATTGCAAAATTTATGGCATCTATAATACCTTTCATACTTCCTGAACCATTTTTATCTAAAGCTTTTAATATCAATAACTTTGCATCTGGAGCTACTCCAATAACCCCATAGTTATTATTTGATGCAGCTATTGTTCCACATACATGTGTTCCATGACCGTTATAATCTTGATATTTGTATATGTTTTTATTATCTTCTATTGTAAAATTTCGGCCGCCTGTTATTCTTGTTTGTAAGTCTTTATGAGTCATATCGCAACCGGAGTCTATTACTGCAATTTTAACGTCTTTACCTGTAATTCCCTTACTCCACATAAATTGTGCATTTATCATATTTACTCCATCAGGAATATAATCTTTGTCAGTTTTTAAATCAATATTTATTGCTTTAGACATATCTTTATTATTAATAATTGAAATTTGTTTTACAGTTAGGTTTTCTATATTTTCCAAAGCTTTCACCACCACAATATTATTTAGTGCAGAAATTCTTACATTTTTCTACATTGAATAATATTCATATTGCTTCAAAAATGTTCTATTATAGATAATCTATTTATTGTTAGCACAAATAAAAATAGCCTCAACCTAAGTTGAGGCTACTCTATAATAAAGTAACAATTTACTTATTATGCGTTTAATGCATTTTCTTCTTCTTCATCTTCAACAAGAGTATTTAACTTCTTATCCATTGACCAAAGAATTACACCACATAATATAACTATAGCAGCTACTACTCCATAAGCTGGAGCAAATGAATATTTTGATAAGAATTCATATAAATATCCATAAGATTTACCAGCTATGAATATTGCAAATGGCCAAACTCCCATCATAAGTCCTAAAACTTTAGCTGGAGAGAATTTAGATATAAATGAGTTTCCAAGTGGAGAGAATACCATTTCACCAACTGACATTAACACACCTACCATAACTATCCACATTAAGTTAGCTTGTCTATCTCCTCTAACTACTTCAGCAAGAGCCATTACAACAAATGCAGCTCCTAGTAATATCATACCTAATGCAGTTTTCTTAAACATACTTAAGTCACCTTTTGGTGAATTAGCACGTTTAGTCCAGTAAGCTGCAAGAACTGGTCCAAGAGCTATACAGCAAAGAGCATTTAATGAATCAAACCAAGCAGATGGAACTGTAAAGTTTCCAATTACCCAGTTAGCTTTATTAGCTGTTTCAACATCTGGTCCCCAGTGATATAATACTGGCATATAAGTTAAGTACCAAACTATCCAGAATACTATTGAGAAAACAGTTACAAGAACTATAGCTGCAATTCTTTTCTTTTCTAATGTAGTAAGAGGTTTATTGTCTTCTTCTTTCTTAGCTGTAGTTTCTTTAATTTCACCAGCTTTGAAAGGTTTCTTACCAACATCTCCCCATGCTGCGTTACCACCAAACATTAACCATAAAGCATCTAAGAATAATAATCCTCCACATATTAAGAATGTCATTCCATATCCATACTTTGCAAGTATAAATGCAACAACAGTTGTTCCTATGAAAGAACCTATATTAACAAATGAGTATTGAATAGAGAATGCAGAGTCAAGTTGATCTGGATCATCAAACAACTTACCATTTATTCCAGAAACATTACCTTTAAATAATCCTGTTCCTATAGATACAAGAGCTATCATAGCCCATACTAAACCTAATGATCCTTGAGCAGCTGATTGCCATCCACAAACATATCCAAGCCCCATTAATATTGCCCCTAACACAACACATAATCTAGGACTTACCCATCTATCCGCTATATATCCACCAAGTATTGGTGTTAAATAAGTGAATGCAACTAAGTTAGCACCCATTTTTGCTCCTTCTGCTGCATCTAATCCAAGTCCACCTTTTGCTACTGAAGCAACTATAAATACCCCAAGTAACCATTTTGATGAATAGAATGCCATTCTTTCAAGAGTGAAAGATAAAGCACATACATAGAAGCCAAAAGGATATTTCTTTTTAGTTTTTACTGTGTTTTCCATGTCCTACCTCCAATATAATTTATGATTCTTTATTAGAGATTTCCCAGTGCTTAGTCTCCATTAATCTTATGCCTTAATAATCTGCCTTAATAGTATGTCTTTTTATTTACTTATTTGCATGATTCCATTTTTTTGACTGATGACTTTGGAAATTTCTAAATATTTAATGTTTATTTTGCCATACATAAATTTTTTGATAGTACCAGATGTCAAATATGGTTTTAAACATATTTTTAGGAATGTAAAAACTAATTTACTCCCCATACAAAATGTAACAGAAATAACTAATGTATGTCAATTTAAAAAATGTATTTTTTTGTCATAATTATTTTATTAATATAAATATCATTTCTAATTTTCCAAATTTTCTATTTTTTACCACTATTATTTCCTTGATAAATAAATTCACATCAAAATATAACATTTTTTGATGTAGTTTTTGCATTGTTCGATATCTAAGCAATGAAGTACTCCTGATACTCTCTATAAAAAACATGAGTTTTTTCTTTTTATATATAAAGTAAATAAAAGCTATACTTAATAAAATTATTATTATTCAATTGATATATTCAGATTAAATATTTTTATTTTTACACTAAAAAAGTCTGAACTAAAATATTTTTAGGTTCAGACTTTTTTCATTAACTTACATGAAGTTTGCTATAAATTCCACCATTACTAATTAACTCCTCATGAGTTCCTCTTTCAGCAATACCACGATCTGTTAGCACTATGATTTCATCAGCATTTTTTATAGTAGATAATCTATGTGCTACTACTAGATTAGTTCTATCCTTACTTAACTCTTCTAGGGATTTTTGGATTTCTCTTTCTGTCACATTATCCAAAGCAGATGTAGCTTCATCAAGAATTATTATTGGAGGATTTTTCAAGAATACTCTACATATTGATATTCTTTGTTTTTGTCCTCCTGACAACTTAACTCCACGTTCTCCTATATACGTATCATAAGCCTCAGGCAAACTCATAATAAAGTCGTGTATTCTTGCTTTTTTAGCTGCTGCTATTATTTCTTCATTACTAGCATTAGGTTTAGCACATAATATATTTTCTTTTATAGTACCTGTAAATAAAAATACATCCTGTCCAACTACACCAATATTTTTTCTTAATGATTTTAAACTTACATTTT
This sequence comes from Terrisporobacter muris, assembly GCF_024621905.1. NCBI lineage: Bacteria > Bacillati > Bacillota > Clostridia > Peptostreptococcales > Peptostreptococcaceae > Terrisporobacter > Terrisporobacter muris. Next base: position 8,601 of record NZ_JANKBY010000083.1, on the reverse strand, counting down.
TTATGCTTTTTCCATCTATTCTTATATCCCCTTCTTCAAAATCATAAAATCTAGGTATAAGATTACAAAGAGTTGTCTTTCCTCCTCCTGATGGTCCAACTAATGCTACTGTTTTACCAGCTTCAATTGATAAATCTAAATTCTTTAATACTTGTTTTTTATCTTCATAAGTGAAAGAAACATTATTAATTTCTATATCACCTTTAATATTTTTTAACTCTACTGGATTTTCCACTTCTTTTTCCACATCTTCATTGATTATTTCCATAAATCTTTCAAATCCTGTCATACCATTTTGATACTGTTCTGTAAAGTTTATTAGTTTTTTAATTGGCTCTATAAACATTTTTACATATAGTATATATGCCGCAAAATCACCTAAATTAATTTCACCTAGATAAGTAAAATATCCTCCAGCCACTAATGCAATCAACTCTAATAAGTCCATAAATAAATTCATTCCAGAGAAATAGTCAGCCATAACTTTGTAAGCTGCTTGTCTAGCTTTTTTAAATACATTATTACTTTCATTAAATTTATTTAGCTCTTCTTTTTCATTACAAAAAGATTTTGTTACTTTCATTCCAGCTATAGAATTTTCCAAAGTGGCATTAACTTCTCCTGTAGTTACTCTAGTTTCCATAAATGCCTTTTGCATCCTTCTTTTTTGTCTTGCTGCAAATATTACTACAAAAGGAAGTATAGCAAAAATTATTAAAGTAAGTGGTATGTTTACATTTAATAATATTAAAAATGATCCTACAAACATAACTATTGATATGAATAAATCTTCTGGCCCATGATGAGCTAGTTCAGAAATATCCATTAAATCATTAATTATTCTAGACATGGTTACTCCAGTCTTATGATTATCAAAGTATGAGTTTGGTAGTTTTTGAAGATGAGTAAATACTTCACTTCTCATGTCAGCCTGCATTCTAACACCTACCACATGCCCCCAATATTGCATAAAATGATTTAAAAATGCCTTCATTATAAATATAAATAATAAAGTAAATGCAAATATTACAAGCATCCTTAAATCTTTATTTGGTACAACTTCATTCATTATTTCCCTTGTAATCATAGGGTACACCAAATTACATACAGCAAATAATAATGCTGCCAATAAATCCATAAAGAAAAGTTTCTTATAAGGTTTATAATATTTTATAAATTTTTTAATCATGTATTCCTCCTAACTTTAATCGTCATATAAAGTTTACTATATATTTATATACCTTGCACATTAAATTCAATCAATTTTTTTTATACAAAAACTTTTTTCATTTATTTCATACTTGTCTATAATCTTATCAACAAGTGTAAGAATATTCCAATGTTATAACATGTAAAAAAGTGAACTATCACGTAGTCCACCTTTATATTAGTAAATTTTTATTTTATTCTAGTACATCAGCTATATTTTTCATAGCATTTAATGATATTTCTGCAAATTCATCAAAAGTAATTCCTGTAAGTTCAATAGCCTTCATTGCATCTCTATTTGCATTTGCTGCAAATCTTTTTTCTTTCATTCTTTTAGTAACCGATTTAGTTTTTACACTAGTAAGCTTCTTATCAGGATAACTTTTGGCTATAGCAGTAATAAACCCAGTTATAGGATCAACTGCATATATGGCCTTTTCCATTAAACTTTCCCTAACTACTCCCTTATTATCATGATGTCCAAGAATCGCTCTATATAATTCCTCATCTCCAAAATGTTCTTCCTTTAATAGTTCAACACTTTTAAATGCATGGGCCTCATTAACAACACCTGGTACTCTACCAGTAATATCAGAATCTAAATCATGTAATAAACCTGCCACTGCCCATTTTTCTTCTTTCTCTGGCTCTAATTTTTTAGCCATCTCTCTCATTACAGCTTCTACTGCATAGCTATGCTTTAACATGTAATCAGTTTTTAGGTACTTAAATAAAATCTCTAATGCTTCTTCTCTCATTTGCATACTCCTTATGAATAAATTTTCTATAGCTAATATTCGACAAATTATAAATTTATCCTTCTTTCTCTATTTTAGAAAATTTTATTTATGTATATAGAATATAAACTATAAAGTCACTATTCCTTACGCTTTCACTATTAACTTCAATTAGCCTATGAGTAGATTTTTCATAGCTTCAAACGTAGATTTAGTAGCAATAAAAAATTTTTTCCAATAATTTTAAAAATAATATAATTATTTTTACAAAAATGTTAAACACTATATAGGAACCAAAAATTAAATTTTTAATTTAAGAGAAAGGAAGATGACATAATGAGTAACAAATTACCTAAAGAAGCCTATGGTGGTGTATCTGGAAAAGATTATGTTCCTTACATAACTGATAAATCCAAAAAAGGTGCAAATATTCCTGTTTTAATAATAGGAATAGTACTTTCAACTGTGTTTGCAGCATCGACTGCATATTCTGGAATGAAATCCGGACTTACAGTTGCTGCAGGAATACCAGGAGCAATTATTGGTTCCATGCTTGTAGGAGCTTTCGCTAAAAATAGTGGTATCCTTGGAAAAAATATTATTCAAGGTATGTCTAGTGGTGGTGAGTCTATTGCCAGTGGATTAATTTATGTGTTACCTGCAATTATTTTAATAGGAAGTGATATTACTTTCTTTGAAGGATTAGTAACAGGCGTTGGAGGAAGTTTATTTGGTATAGGATGTTCTTCACTAGTTTACAATTATTTAATAATAGAAGAACATGGTAAACTTATGTATCCAGAATCTATGGCAATTTCTGAAACTTTAGTAGCTTCTCAAGGTGGAGGAGATGCCATAAAATTTATGGGTATTGGTTTTGGAATAAGTGGTATAATTAACGTTTTAACTGGATCATTTTTAAATGTAATAAATAGTGTAATGACTTATATAGGTACTCCATTTTACAAGTGGAAGTTTTCTTTAGAAGTAAATCCACTTTTATTAGGTATTGGTTTCATAGTTGGATTAGACGTCTCATTAACTATGTTTGCTGGCTCTATTTTATCCAACTTTGCAATAGCTCCACTAATTGGATATTTCTCTGATATGGCTCGAGAAGAAATTTTTATTTGGAATGATGCTACCATTGCCATAAGTACTATGGATGTAAATGCCATATCAGGTAGTTATGTAAAATATATAGGTGCAGGTATGATGCTTTGTGGTGGTATAATTGGAGCCATAAAACTTATACCAACTATAATAGTTTCAATAAAAGAAACTTTAAATGCAAGAAAAGAAAATAATGGAGATGATAATGGTAGTTCTTCTGAGATGTTAATATTAATAGGTGGTGTAGTAGTTGGTTTAGTTGCTGCTTACTTAATATCTCAAAGTATTACCATGGCAATTGTTGCTATAATAGTTTCATTCATATTATCATTCTTATTTGTTATAGTTTCTGGACGCTTAACTGGTACTATAGGAACATCAAATCTTCCTGTATCAGGTATGACTATTGCATCTTTAGTTATATTAACTTTAGTTTTCGTTATATCCGGATGGACTGGACTTGAGGATAATAAATCACTACTTTTATTTGCTGCTTTTATGGTTACTGCCATATCTGTAGCTGGAGGATATAATCAATCTCAAAAGGTAACTTATATTATAGGTGGTAATAAAAGAGAAATGCAAAATAGCTTTGCTCTAGCTTCCATAGTAGGCGTAGCTGTAGTTTGTGGAACAATAGTTGTACTTTCTAGTCAATTAGCTCTTACAGGCGCAGATGCTCCTTTTGCATTACCACAAGCCAACCTAATGTCTACATTAACATCAGGTATAATGTCTGGTAACTTACCTTGGGTTATGGTTATAACAGGTATAGTTATGGCTTTAGTTCTATTTATGTTAAATTTACCTATAATGACCATTGCTATAGGGTTTTACTTACCAATTTCTACAACTTCAATCATACTAATAGGTGCCTTAATTCGTGTATTTGTAGAAAAAACTGCTAAAAGTGATTCTGATAAAGAAGGTAAAGTTTCAAACGGCATAAGTCTATCCTCAGGTCTAGTTGCTGGTGGATCTATAATAGGATTAATCGGTATAATATTACAAGTATCTGGTGTAATCACACCTAGAGTTCCTACTGGATTTGCTGCAACAAATTCAATGGCATTAATTCTACTAATTATCCTTGTTGTAGCAACTACCATCCCGATTGCATCTTCAAAGGTTAAGAAAAATGAAGACTAATGAGGATATTTTAAATTTAAAGTTTAAAGTTTGTGATAATATTGAGTATATGGTAGACAAAAATGGAATAGTTACTTTACTAGAAAAGCAAGACCACAAGATACAATCTTTTCTAAGAAAGCTTAAATTTAAAATACCTATGTACAAAGAAATTGAGCTTGATGAGTATTGTAGCACGGTATTTATTATGTTAAATGGCAAAAATACTGTTGAGGAAGTCGGGGAAAACTTAGATTTAAAATACGGTGAAAAAGTTCATCCTCTATATGAAAGATTACTACTGTTTATAAATCATATATATACAGATTGTAATTATATTGAAATGATTAATTAATATAAAAAACTATACTGACTATTTTGCCAGTATAGTTTTTTTTGTGGCTTTTCTTTTTTCTTCAATTATAACAATAATCCAAAGTATTATTGCCATAAAAATATTAATAATATTGCATATACCAGCAGCTAAAGATACCTCCAGTTGTAAAGTTTGAGAAACCATTAATATGAAATTCCAAAGAGAATGAAAAATAATCAAAGGCCATATATTTTTCATCTTCATTGCTAGTCCAACAAATGCAAAACCTAATAAAGATGAATAAAATACAGTCATAAACGCTTCAACTAAAGAATTTCCCATCACTATAGTTGTTATATGTACTATGGAAAAACCTAAACTACTTATTATCATAGCTATAATAAATGATTTTTCACTTTCAAATGAATTTAATATTATTCCTCTGAAAATAACTTCTTCACAAAATCCAGCCATAACTGTACCTATAAATACAAATATTATGAACATATATATGCTACTATCATAAACTTCCATATTTTTAGTTATTTCTACTGCAAATTTATTTAACATAAATATTAAAATTACTAAATAAGGTAAAAACCACATTAAACTTTTGGATTTTTTTGATGTAAGGCCTATGTCTTTCCAATTATAATATTTTTTAATAAAACATAAAAGAAATACTGTTGGAGGAATTTGAATTATAATTTTATAAATAATATTGCTAGAGTCCATATTCATTGTTCCTAACACATTTTCTCCCAATAAATTAGACACACCATTTCCTATTAATAATCCAATACCCATTGTTACTAAGTATCCTATTAATGATAAAATTCCAGCTTTCTTTTTACTCATAAAATCTCCTTCTTAGTTTTTCTTTTTATTATAACTTAATAACTTGCCTAATGTAATATAAGTTTTTATTCAGTAATTTATTTTGTATAAATCATTTTATCTTCCAAGTTAACATTTAAATAATACATATTTTTATCATTTAATATAATCATAGTAATTGGATAAAATAAATTTATAAATAAAAAAAAGGAGCTTTTTATGATAATAAACATTACTGCCTTAGCAAAGGTTGCTCTTGATGAGATGTTTAAAAACTATGGAACTGATAAATTAGATATTGGAAGATATATTAGGGTTTATTTAAAAGAAATTGCATGACACGGACCCGTGTTTAATGTAGCTCAGGATGAGCCTACTTCAAATGATAATATCTATGTGGTAGATAATAAATACCACGTGATTATAAACAAAGATTTGTCTACTAAGTTTTCTGTCGTAAATATTTTTTATAAATCAACGAGAAGCTATGGCGATTTTTATATTTCCACTGATTTAGAATGGAAAGATGAATATCATTACTGTGACTGGAGCAAGCCTTGGTAAAATGCATAAATAAAAAGGAGGTTACTTTATTAAAACCTCCTTTTTATTTTATATTTTTATTTACTCCTAATGTATATAATAATTTATCTTCATTAAGATCTGTAATAATTCCACTTTCATGCCAATGTGATTTACATCCATAATAATCTAAAAAACGCATTGAGGAATAAACCCTAAACCTCTTGCTTTAAACCCGCCAGATATCAAATTAAGAACGCAGGCAATCACAACTATTCCTATATCCCAGTATTCAAATTTTCTTTTCATAGTAATATTAGATTCATAAGGAATTATATATACTTGAAAATCATAGTATTTACCTATCTTATCATATTTATTTACATTACATGATTTTGTACAGTGAGCACATATATATACTTCTTCGTTCTTTAGTGCTTTACAGTTATCATCATTTTTTGATGTCATACATGAAGGAAATAGTAGTCTTTTTTCTTTTGATCTAAGAAACTCTTCTCTTTAAGAATTATTAATTATTTCAGCTCCTACCATATTTAAATGATATTCTACTTCCTTTTTCCTACAGCTTATATAGTCTTCTCTATATTTATATTTTTCATCTGCCAAAATGAAAAAATCATTAACTTTTTCTGTATAACTCCCCAGTTCTTTTTTTGCTTTACTTTCAAATATTTCTGCTATTTCTAATGATGATAAAATTATCAAAATATTTTTTGGTATATATTTAAGATTTACAGCTCTATTTATATAGTTTTTCCATAGAGTTCCTATTGTTAATATTTACAAATAATATTCTGACTCTATTTTTATAATTTCCATATGATTTTCATCTAAAAAGTTAATAAAGTCCTTTGTATACTCACCAGATATATAAACAATATTTTTTCAACATTTTCAGTAAAACTTGATAATTTTTCATAAAGTAAATTGGAATTATATTTTTTTACATTTACATAAAGAGTAGATTATTTATTCCATAATAGTTTTCCCTGCCTTTTATAGTTATTTATTATAAAATTCAATATAATCATCTTAAGCATAAAGGAACTGATGAAATTTTAGCAACAATATTGCTCAATAATACCCTAGTATGTAAAAAAGCCATCTTGATTTTATCAAGATGGCTTTTTTACTATATTATTTATCTCCAAAAGCATCTGCCCAATCTTTTTTAAACTTCTCAATTCCTTGATCAGTTAATGGGTGGTTTAACATTTGGTAAACAAGCTTAGCAGGAACTGTTGCTATATGAGCACCAGCTAAAGCTGCATCTGTTACATGTATCGGATGTCTAACACTTGCAGCTATTATTTCAGTTTCTATTCCATGTATATCAAACATTTCTGCTACAGTTCTTATTAAATCCATACCATTAGTCGATATATCGTCTAATCTTCCTAAGAAAGGAGATACATAAGTTGCTCCAGCTCTTGCAGCAAGTAGTGCTTGGTTAGCTGAGAATATTAAAGTTACGTTAGTTTTTATTCCTTTAGCCGATAATACTTTAACTGCTTTTAACCCTTCTGCTGTCATTGGTATTTTAACAACCATATTTTTGTGAATTTTTACTATTTCCATAGCTTCTGCTATCATTCCCTCAGCATCATCACTATTTACTTCTCCACTTATTGGCCCATCTACTAAAGAGGCAATCTCTCTTACAACTTCTGTAAAATCTCGTCCTTCTTTGGCTATTAACGATGGATTTGTAGTAACACCACATATTACACCCATATCATTTACTTTTTTAATATCTTCCACATTTGCTGTGTCTAAAAATAATTTCATATTTTATTCTCCTTTATTTGTTTTTTTCTTTTGTATGTATATTATATTGTTCAAAAGCTAATATATATTATCTATAAATACTTGTATCTATAAATTTTTTATATATTAATTCTCCATTAATATTATAACCATAAAGATAGGTATTGGCTACATTTCCTTTAACAAAACTTACTGGAGTATATTTCTTTCCATCTAAAACACTTTTATTTGACCAAAATTCTACTGTAACTTGACCTCCTACTGTATATGCATGAATGTAAATCGGATAATCATAAGGATTCTTAAATCGTAAATTCTTACTTCCTGTTGCTAGTGTTGCATCCAATCCTCTTTGTACATAGGATACAGATTTGGAATGGTTATATCTTTCTGTTGGAATAATTCCAGCTTTTAGTTCTGCATTATATAGCGTAGTAGATACTTGACAAACGCCACCTCCTGGAGCATCTTTATGACTTCCATTTACTATAACAGGGGCCATATAGTATCCATTGTTAAGTTCCACAGGGCTAACCTTATCTTCGTAAGAGAACTCATCACCTGGCATTAATAAAGTTCCATCAATTTTATTAGTTGCATTAGCTATATTTAATCCTCTATTGTAACCTGTTCCGCCAAAATATGTTGTAGCAGACGAAATCTTATAATCTACACCTTTAAGATCTTTATCATTTATCTTTGGTTTTATAGTTTTATATTGCTCTTTAATAACAATATCAGTTTTTCCAACTTCATTGCTATTTATTTTCTCTATTATATCATTCATTAATTTTTTGTCATCTATACTTTTTCCATTTTTACCTTTTATTATATTTAAATTATCACCATTCATTTCAAAAGTTGGTTCAATAGGCGCTATATGAGTATCAGCATAAATTTTCTTAACTTGTTCTTGTAAATAATTTTTATCAATTTTTATATTAAAATTAT
>NZ_JANKBY010000082.1:0-12288 GCF_024621905.1 Terrisporobacter muris | reverse complement strand
ATAGTTAATAAAATGAATAGAGAGGTATAAAATATGTCAAACGAAACAATTTCAAATAATTTTATAAAGAATATTATAGTTGACGATTTAAAAACTGGAAAACATGATCACATAATTACCCGTTTTCCACCAGAACCAAATGGATACTTACATATAGGACATGCTAAGAGTATTTGTTTAAACTTTGGCTTAGCAAAGGAGTTCAGCGGAACAGTTAATATGAGATTTGATGATACAAATCCACTAAAAGAAGATGATGAATATGTTAATTCAATTAAAGAAGATGTTCAGTGGTTAGGATTTAACTGGAATAATTTATATTTTGCATCTGATTACTTTGATGAAATGTATAACAGAGCTGTTATTTTAATAAAAAAAGGTAAAGCATATGTAGATGATTTATCTGCAGATGAAATAAGAGAAAATCGTGGTACTTTAACAGAACCAGGAGTTGAAAGTCCATATAGAAATAGATCTATAGAAGAAAACTTAGACTTATTTGAAAGAATGAAAAATGGTGAATTTGCAAATGGAGAAAAAGTTTTAAGAGCTAAGATAGATATGTCTTCTCCTAATATAAACTTTAGAGACCCTGTTATATACAGAATTTCTCATGCCTCTCATCACAACACTGGAGATAAATGGTGCATATATCCAATGTACTCATTTGCTCATCCACTAGAAGATGCTATAGAAGGAATAACTCATTCTATCTGTACTTTAGAGTTTGAAGATCAAAGACCTTTATACGATTGGGTTGTTAGAGAATGTGAAATGGAAAATGTTCCAAGACAAATAGAGTTTGCTAGACTTAACTTAACAAACACTGTAATGAGTAAAAGAAAATTAAAATTACTAGTTGATGAAGGGATAGCTGATGGATGGGATGACCCTCGTCTTCCTACTATATCAGGTGTTAGAAGAAGAGGATATACTCCAGAATGTATACGTAACTTCTGCGCTGAGATAGGTGTATCAAAAGCTGACTCTAAAGTTGACAGCCAATTATTTGATCATTTCTTAAGAGAAGATTTACAACCAAAAGCACAACTTGCTATGGGTGTACTTAATCCTCTTAAGTTAGTTATAACAAACTATCCTGAAAATCAAAGTGAAATGATAGAACTTGAAAATATAGCTAAAAACGAAGAAGCTGGTACAAGAGAAGTTCCATTTAGTAGAGAACTTTACATAGAAAGAGACGACTTTATGGAAGAACCAATACCAAAATACAGAAGATTCTTCCCAGGAAATGAAGTTAGATTAAAAGGTGCATACTTTGTTAAATGTACTGATGTTATAAAAGATGAAAATGGTAATGTAGTAGAAATCCATGGTACTTATGATCCAGAAACTAAATCAGGTTCAGGATTTACTGGACGTAAGGTTAAAGGTACAGTTCATTGGGTAGATGCTAAAACTGCTGTTCCTGCACAATTTAGATTATTTGAGCCATTAATATTAGATGATGCTCCAGAAAATGAAGGTAAGCACTTCTTAGATCAAATAAATCCAAATTCACTTACAATATTAGAAGGATTCGTAGAGCCTGCAGCAATAAAAGATGCTAAACCTCTAGATAAATTCCAATTTGTTAGAAATGGATTCTTCTCAGTAGATACTAAGTATACTACTGACGAAAAACTTGTATTTAATAGAATAGTTCCTCTTAAGAGTTCTTTCAAACCTGGAAAATAATTAATAAAAAAACTGACACCTAACGGTTGTCAGTTTTTTTATATTATTGTAAATATCTAAATTATTTTTACATTCTTGAGAAGTATTCAATAGCTTTTGCAAAATCTTCTATGGTTTTATCAGCATCTCCATGTTCTATCCCCTCTTTTACACAGTGATGCAAATGACCTTCTAATACTATTTGACCGACTTTATGAAGTGCAGATTTGGCTGCATTAATTTGCATAATTATATCTTCACAAGGCACATCTTCATCTACCATTCTATCTATAGCATTTAACTGACCTATTATTTTCTTCATTCTTCTGTGTATATTATCTGAGTCCATACATTGCTTCATAAGTTATCCTCCTAATTGTTTTTCATTCATATATGATTTTATCAATTTGTATTATAGTCATTATATTACCACATGTTAAATATTTCTAGATGATTTTTGTGAAAATTTATCAACTTCTTGCATCATAATTAATTTCACAGGTTAAATCATTTATATCTAAATTATCAAATATATTGTACTCATTGGAGAAGAAAGATAGCAATACTCTCACTTTTTCCTTTGGCTTTAAACCTTTACCTATATCAACTTTATTAAAAACTTTATTGCCTACTATTCTATTTTTGTCATCTTTTAATATTACTTTTAAATTACTTAAAGATTTTAACTCATAACTTTTCAAATTAAGTAAGTATGCATCCACATATAAGATGTTAGCTTCTTCATCCATTGATTTTATCATTAAGTTCAAATCATCATTTTTAATTTCAGTATTGTTTTTAGTTTTGCTTTTTGAGGAATAAGCTTTTATAAATTTACTGCCTTCAAGTATTTTTATTCTGTCCTTGGATTTATTTTCCCTTTTATTTCTTAATTTATAAACTTCTTCATGAGGATAAGAAAGTAATCCTTCGTATATAATATTTAACTTATTATCTCTTAAATCAAGTAATGTTTCTATTGTTCCGAGGATATCCATCCTGTTAATCCCTACAATTCTTTGGTAAATAAGTAATTCATAGTAATCATTAAAAGCTTGTTTTATGGGATAAATTCCACTTGGATTATCTATTATTGGACTTAAGTTTAATCTTAATTTTTTATTTTCATCGTACATCATTCCCAAATACTCTTTGGATCTTGTAGATAAATCAATTAAATATTTTTTCTTACCACAAGTAACTGAAGTTCTATAATTATTTTTAAATTTAGCAGAGCATGAATTATTTTTTCTATATGTTTCAAGGTTAAAAATTTCAATTAAGTTTTCATTTTCGTATTTGTAAATTACGCCTATTTCATAGTTAATTATATTCTTATTTTCACTTGTGCTATTTAGATTTTTATTTTCATTTATAATATTATTACAAGGGTTTTTATATTCTCCTCTAATCATTATATTTTCCAATCTGTCACCAGTAAAATCACCTACAAATAGTTGCATATTATATCCACTGTATGGAACATCTATGGTAAGAGGTAAATCATTTTCTCTATTTATAACAAGTTGCAAGCTATTTGCATAATTACTTTTTTCATCAGGAAATTCCCCAACTAATATAACTTTATCTTCTGTATATTTATTAGTTATGCTGCCATATGCTGCATCAATTATTAATTTTTTATTGCTAGATATCATAAAAAATCCTCCCCCAATTATTTAACCCTAATATATTATTTATTTATCATGGATTGTCCTTATTACTAATACTATCTCATGTTAAAAAATTATAATATTTAGATTTTAATGGATAAGGATTTTTAATATACTTTAAATTTATTATTCCATTGCTATACTTTTGTTTTCCAATTTTATTATTCTATCACAAGTTAAAATAGATGATAATCTATGTGATATGGAAAGTAGTGTTCTTTCACTGGAAGCACTTTTAAGCACAGATATTATCTTTTCTTCTGTTTCCGAATCTAAATTTGCTGTAATCTCATCTAGTAACATAATTGGTGGAGATGTTACTATTGCCCTTGCGATAGACAGTAGTTGCATCTGTCCTTGTGAAAAAAGATGAGGAGATGCAAAGGTGTCGTAACCTTTTTCAAGAGTTATTATATAATCATGAAGTCCTACAAATTTCATGGCATTTTCTATATCTTCTTTGCTTATATTTTCATCTTTTAAACTAATTTGCTCTGCCACACTTCCTTTTATAAAGGAAAATGACTGCTCCACATATCCAAATATTTTACGTTTTTCATGATTAGGTATTTCACTGACTTTCACATTACTTAAAGTAACACTTCCACTACTTGGCTCCAAAAGTCCAAGAATTAATTTAAAAAGTGTTGTCTTTCCAGCTCCTGTTCTTCCTGCAAAAGTTACACTTTCTTTATGTTTTATATTAAGTGATATATTTTCTAATATGTGTTCTCCTTTTATATAAGAAAAATCCACATTCTTAAGTTCTATATTTAAGTTATCATTTACAATTTTCTCATAAGTTAAATTATGGTCTTTCTCAGTTTCTTCTTCTTCATTTAGAAATTCGTCTATTCTATAAATCCCTGCTATGGATTGTTGAATATTTTGAAGTTCCATTCCTAAATTTTCTATAGGTGAAAAAATATTGTTAATTAATTCTATTGCTGCAGCTACAGAACCTATGGAAAGACCTAGAAAAGATAGTTGATCACTAGACAAAATTACTACTAGTGCTACAACTACAGCTCTTAGTATTAATATTATGGGTGAAAAAATTGAGTCGTAGAAGTTTATTTTATTCATAGCTTCATAACTTTCATCAAGATAATTCACATATCTTTCTTCCATATATTCTTCTTTTGCAAAAGATTTAATCATTTGGATATTATTTATACTTTCTGGTATATGATTGTTCACCTTGGCTGTTAAAACACGATAAAGTCTTTGTGCTTTTAACATTTTTCTCTGAAAAGCTCTAGTTAAAAAATATACTACAGGTATGATAAATAAAACTAAAATACCAAGTTTATAACTAAATAACCATATGGAAATTACTATTCCCACAATTTTAAATGTATCTACAATCATACTTACTATACCATTTGTAAACAAAGACCCTACAGCTTCCACATCGTTGGAAAAACGAGATACTATGGAACCACTTTCATTTGTAGCTAGATATCCTATGGGTATTCTTGTAAGCTTAATCATCATTTCTTCTTTTATTTTTCTAATGATTTTCTGACCAAATACAGTGATGATTCCTTCTTTTCCAAAATTAAAAATACCAAGAAATACTATTGTACTAAAGTAAAGTAGGGCAGGCAATAATAAGCTCTTTCCTTTTACAATTAAATAATCATCTATTATATATTTTAGAACTTGAGGTGTTGCCAAACTAAAGCTTATTGATCCAATTATTACGAAAAGAAGTAAACATGTAAGTGATTTATGGTTTTTGAAAACATTTATTATTAATTTAACTACTTTGCTATTAATTTTTATAAACTTATTTTTATTATTCATCTTTATCACCTTCTTTTCTTTGTTGTAAAGAGTAAAGCTGATTGTATAATTTTGAGTTAGTTAGTAATTCATAATGACTTCCATACTCCAAGCTCTTATCTTCATTTATTAATATGATTTGATTTAAATACTTAAAAATTGAAAGTCTATGAGATATTAGCAAAATCAAGGAGTCTGTATAGTATTTTCTTAGATTTTCTATTATAATTTTTTCCGTATTCATATCCACAGCAGAGAAAGGATCATCTAGAATTAGTATTTTGTTTTTGTGATATAGTGTCCTTGCTAGAGCAATTCTGGCCTGTTGACCACCGCTTAGTCTTACTCCCCCATTTCCAACTAAAGTATGAATTCCTTTTTCCATGAATTTTAAATCTTCATTAAAACAAACCATATTAAGAACATGAGATATATCCCCTTCATCTCCTAGAGTTATGTTGTTGTAGATAGTGTCTGAAATTAAATTAGGATTGTGACCTAAGTAAGATATGATTTTACTTCTTTCATATTCACTATAATCTCTAAGTTCTTTATTATCTATTTTTAAACTTCCTTCATAGTTATAATTTCCTAAAAAGATTTTTCCTAAAGTTGATTTGCCACAGCCTATGGGTCCTGTTATACCTATGATATGATTTTCTTTTCCAGAAAAATTAAGATTTTTTATTATATAGTCATGATTATATTTAAAATATAAATTTTTAGCTTCTATTATTGTTTTTTTATCTATTTCACCTAAACTTTTATCAATTTGGCTGTATTCATTTAAGTAGGGTTTTATTCTATTCCAAGATACCGCTGATTTTTGAATTGTATTAAAAAGCCTAGCAATCCTACTAGCCTTCACTGCCATAATAGCAAATATTGAAATATAAGCAGAAAACTCACCTATGGTAAATGTTCCTGTATAGACCTTTTCACCAAGCATTATTATGACAAAGACAATTCCACCCATGGCAATAACATTGTAAATTGGCTGCATGGCATTTTCCCATACATTTGCCACAACTGCTTTCTTCTCAAAGTCAGAAAGTTCCTTGTCATAAATTATTCTATTATCAGCTTCTCTACCATAAAGTCTGTATAAAATTGCATTGTCTATCCTATCATAAGTTATATCTGATACCCTAGACACTTGACTTCTATAAGCTTTTGTAAATTTAAAGATAATTTTTTTTAGTTTTTCTGCAATAAAAATAGCCACAGGTATGAATACACAAGCATACAAGGTTATCTTCACATCATAGCGTAAAAGTGTTATTAAATATGATATAAAAAGAACTCCTGTGTCAAAAACTTCTGTGGTAGACTTTCTCATACCTTCCACACATACGTCCACATCTGAGATCGCCTTTGTCATAAGACTTCCCATATTCTCTTCACTTAGCTCTTTTTCTTCTTTATGTAAAATATTGTTATAAAGCATAAACCTCATGGTAGCCGTAGTTCTATTGGCAAATTGTCTAACATAGTACCTTTTAATATATCTGAAAAATTGCACCATAAAAATTACAAATATAAAAGTTAGTGCTAATTTTATTAAGTTGTAGAAACTTACTTTTCCAATTAAAGCATCTATTAATTTTCCTTGATAAATAGGTCTAGCTACCATTCCCACATTGTACAAAATCCCAAATATGGTTAGTAGTATTACTGTTTTCTTTTCCTTTATCCAATAATTTTTTATTTTATCAGGATTTTTTATGGATTCAATTGCACTTTTTTTCATATTTATCCCCCTGTAAATTTTATGTTCATAATATGATTTTAGCATAATATTATTCAAAATCTCAGATTCAATCTTTAATAATAAAAAGCCATATGTTTTCTTATACCCTTTAGAGAATAATTTGAAATTTAAAACTCATAATAATGATATAACGTAAAATGGAGGTGTTCTTATGTTTAAAAGTAAATTTTTAGTATGTGACGATGATAAAAATATAGTAGAAGTGTTATCCAACACAGGAGAAGAAATAAAATGTGGTGATAAACCTATGCATGAACTAGTGGCTAACTCCACAAATGCAGCACAAGAAAAACATGTTCCTCAGGTAAGTGTAGAAGGAAATACTGTGAAAGTAGATGTGGGAAGTGTGGCTCATCCTATGGAAGAAGCACATAGTATCACGTGGGTTCATATAGTTACAAATCAAGGTATACAACGTAAGTACTTACAGTCAAATACTGATCCTGTTGTGGAGTTTGCATTATGTAATGATGAAAAACTACAAGAAGTATATGCTTATTGCAATCTTCATGGATTGTGGATGAGTAAAGCATAAAATTCGCTTCACCTGAGCAACGTGTCGGCGAAACACTTCGTATTGCCAAAATTGAGAAGCATATCGTCAACGATATATCCTCGTTACAACTTTAAGCCACTGTGTGGGCGTTATGAAATTTCAGTCAACTACGTTTCTCAAAAATGTCCAAGGCTGTTTTATTTTTATACAACCTTGGACATTTTAATAATCTTATTTATCCATATTATTTTCTATAAAAATATTTTTATCTTTTTAGAGCATTAATTTACACATTATTTTTATACAATAAAGATTCAACTAATTTGGCAACATTTTTAACGTGATCTAAATTGTGATGTGACAATCCTTTATCTAAATATTCAAATTCAGATATTTTATTGTATACATCTATTATTGTTTTATCATTCATTATTTTTTCAAATCTATCCATATTTCTATTCCTTTTGCTCACCTTTTGATGTCTGTTTATATAATTTCACAAAAGTTTCGTTATAAGTCACTTGACCACCTATATCTGATATACCTGATTTTATTATCCAATTAGGATTACCGTGTTTCTTCCACCAACCAGCATACATCATAACCACATCATCACAAATACTATCGTCAATTTCCAAAGAAACTTCTATTTTTCCTTCCTCTGATTCCATATTTATTAAATCATCTTCAAAAAGATTGTATTTATCTGCCATCTCTCTATTAATATAAGCTTTTGCTTTATTTTTATCGTCCATATAATGCTGACTAAACAAAGATTCTTTTCCATGATTTGTTAATAATCTAAAGTTATATTCTTTATTAGTTTCACTTATATTCAAGGCATTTTTATCAATAAATATTTCAAATTTTCCTGACTCTGTTTTAAACTGCTTATTCTCCCAAGGTATATTTTCATGAATAGTAAAGTAGTTTTTAGCAAGGTAATCTAAACTTATCTCTTTATTTATATATCTAAGTGGTTCTATGACTTTTTCCAAATATTCCTTTTTATCCACATAAGGATAGTTAGCAAGATTTAATTTTCTAGCTAATTCCCTAAAGAAATAGTACTCATCCATAAGTTGATTTTCTGGTTCTACTGCTTTCTCAATATAAGTTAAGTAAGGATTAGTCATAGAACTATATAGTAAATCTTCACTTTCAAAAACACTTGTCACAGGAATAAATAAATCACAAGCCTCTGCTGTATCAGTTAAAAATAAATCAAAACACACTTTAAATTCAATTTTATCCATGGCTTTTCGCAACTTTTTTAGCTGTGGCAATTGATTTAACATATTACTTTTTGTTATTACTGCCATTTTCACATTATTTTCTTCTATAAAATCACTTATTTTACTAACATAAAAGAATTCATCATTTGCATGTTTAAAACTTTCATAAGGATCTATATTTAACACATCTGGATAAAGCCTATTGGCATAATTTACTCCTCCTCCACTATAACCGATTTGACCAGTTATAGCGCCTAAAGTGTTTATATTACCAATTGTACTTCCTCCATGAGCATATTTTTGCATACCATAGCCTTGCAAAATAGTTGAATAAGGTTCTGTGTATTTTTTCACAAGTAAATCTAAATTTTTCATCGAAATGCCTGCCATATTACACAACTTTCTTAAATTCAATTTATTTAAATAAGCTTGATATTCATCGAAATTTTTCACATATTTATTTATAAAATCTTCATTATGTAGATTTAGTTCAATTATCCTTTTGCCCATAGCTAAAGCCAAGGCATTATCTCCACCTGGTTTTATTTGAATATAAAAATCACTTTGCTTTGCTGTAGCAGTGTATATAGGATCAATAACAATAACATAAGCACCAGCTGTCTTAGCTTTTTTAATTATATTCATAGTATGTATAGTTGTGTTAGCTGGATTTTTCCCCCATACTATAATAGTTTTACTATTTAGCATATCTGATAGTGAATGACTTTTTACATCGCCAAAATTTATTTTTTGAGCCTCTATACCTGCACTCCAACAAGGACCACCCTTTTGTTTACAACTTCCTCCAAAGAAGTTGAAAAATATCTCACCAATACTTTTTAGTAAACTTCCGCTACCATATTGTTCATAATACATTAATGATTTTGACCCATAGTTTTCTTTATAATAGCTTAACTTCCCAGCCATAATATCTAACGCTTCTTCAAAACTTATCTCTGCCCACCTATTATTAATTTTCAACAGTGGTTTATAGCGTCTATTTAAATGATTATGTCTTTTTAAATGACTTAATCCTTTTTTACAAATAACCCCCTTAGTATAGGGATGTAACTTATCTCCTTCTATTTTTGCAATATTATTATCTTCAGTATATACATTAAATTTACACGCATCAAAACAATCTAATGTACAACCCCCACTTAGAACTTTCATCTAATCCCCCTCATTTTATTTCGAAATATTTTCATATACATATACAATTGCCTCTTTATTTAGTACTTTTTTATCTACAATTTGAAACTTTTCTTCATCTATTTTAGGGAAAAATGTGTCTGCATCTTCTACAGTTTTATAAATTCTCGTTATATATATTTTATCAGCCAAATTCTTTTCTAAAATTTGTCTATATATTTCTTCTCCGCCAATAATAAAGATTTCTTCCTTTGAAAATTTAATTTCTTCTAATACTTCCTCCAAAGAATGCTTAATCTCCACTTGCTGATTTTCCACATTGTATCCCTTATCTCTACTTAGAACAATATGTTTTCTAAAGGGTAGCACTCCAGGCAAAGATTCAAATGTTTTTCTCCCCATGACTATGGTTTTATTTATGGTTGTATTTTTGAAAAAAAGTAAATCTTCTTTTATATGAAATAACATTTTGTTATCTTTTCCTATTGCGTTATTTTCAGTAGCTGCAACTATTAATGATATCATTTACGACACTCCTTTTGTTGTTTTAAATACAGTATATCAAAATAATAAAAAATGTGGTGAATAATTATTTATTTGTCATACAATATAAAAATTCTCAGTATATATCTTCTATACATGATTTTATTTCAAATTCTTGACTTAAATCAACAGTTATTCCTAATGTTGAGTCATAAGGATATCCTGAAATTTCTTTACAAGTACCAAGGTCAGAGTCATATACAGTTAATATATCTGGTCCTGTTATTCCTTCAAATTTAGCATATTCAAGTCATTTTTGATGATTTCACAATAAAAATATCTTTTATAATATTTCCACTATGTTTATATATTTTATTCTCATTTTCTATAATTAAATTTGTTACTACATTTTTATTACAATAAATATTATACGTTGAATATAATTTGATACTTATGTTTAACTTATCATCCTTATAAAAAACATTTTCAATTTGTGGAGAAATTAATGGTCTTTCTAGTAAATCCAGCCTCCTTCCTCCTTTTAAACTCTTAATTCATAATATAATAAGATAAAATTTTAGTACCATTTTGTATAAATATGATATTCAAATTTAAAATATATCACTTGACTTTACGGAAAAAGTAAACTATTATCATTTTTATAATACATAGGAATCCGAGGTGTTAATTTTGAATAAAGAACTTATTAAAGGTAGTACAGTAACATTAATTTTAAATGCATTAAAAAAAGAACCCATGTATGGATATGGAATGATTAAAGAAATCGAGAACAAATCTGGCGGAGTATTCCTCTTTAAGGAAGGAACTCTATACCCTATTTTACATGATTTGGAAAAAAACAAATTTATCGAATCCTTTTGGAGCAGTGAAAATGGTAGACGTAGAAAATACTACAAAGTCACAAAGAAAGGTCTTGCTGAATTAAGTAAACGAGAAAATGAATGGAATGTTTTTAGCAAAACAATGAATCTCGTATTGGGGGAACAATACTAATGAGTACAAAAAATAATACTATTGAAAACTTTCTACAATCTGCATGTAGGTTTATTTCCACAGAAGAAAAAGCGAAGGATTTGCAAGATGAACTTAGAGACCATATTTATAGTTACATTGAAGAATATAGTAAAGATGGTATGAGCACTGATACTGCTACAACTATGGCTCTAAAGCAAATTGGTGATCCTGATATTTTAAGTAAATCTTTTAGAGATAAAATTTATAAACATAGTAAATCATTTAGAATTGTTTCAATTATATTACTTACATTAATATTTATTTTTAATGATTTTGTTTATTTCTCTATTAATAATTACATAACTTTAGAAGGTTTTCTTTCAATAATACTTACAATAATAATTTTTGCACAATGTGTTAGCGATGTTGTAGAACTTATAAGAATAGTAAAAAAGGATAATGAATTATCTAAAGAAGAACCTCTTTTTTATATTCAGTCTTATAAACAATCTATTTGGGATGAAAAAGCATTAAAATATGTTCAAATATTTTACTTACTTATCTGTCTTGTACTTTTTATTTCTCTTATAAATAAATTTAGTAATATAAAATCAATGGAAGTCTTCTCTTCTTCATTGATGACAATAAACAGCTTAAGTTTTGTTTTACTTCTGGTTATGAATACATCTTTATTTAATCCTAAGAGAAAAAATGCAATTACATATAATGAAGGTATTCTTATGTTTAATTCATTTGTACCATACAGTAGTATTAGTGGATATATGTGGACTAAGGAAGTTATTAAAGGAAAGCCTTGTTATAGTCTTGAATTTGCAACTAAAAAAACATCCTTCTTAGTAAAATCACCTTTAATTTCTGCTGATAGAGCTCCTATTAAAGTCAGCTCATCTCAAGTGAGTTTGCTAAATGAACTGTTTAAAAGTAATAATATACATGAGATTAAAGGTTAATAATTTTCTAAATATATGTCTTATTTAGTTTGCAAAAGCTTATATACTCAACTTCTTAGATAGTATA
>NZ_JANKBY010000081.1:0-12721 GCF_024621905.1 Terrisporobacter muris | reverse complement strand
GATCTAATATAAAATAAATTCATATAGGAGTCTAATACTTTTATTCAGTTTAGCCTCCTATTTTTATGCTTATTAGATATAAATAATGATTATTTTATTTGTTGAGAATTTTATTACAAATTTATAACGAAAATGGATATTTACTAAGATTTTATAACAAAGAATGCACAATACCTTTAAATACAGTTTTTTCATTAAAATTTAAGATATATTTAAGTCAGAGAGAGATTAAAAGAGGGAGGAATCAATTTTTATTAATGAAAATTGAAAAGTAAATATGATTTTTAGTAGCTTAGTATTTTTATTTGCATTTTTACCAATAGTACTTATATTTTATTATTTATGTAATAATAAGTTGAAAAACCTAGTATTATTACTTGCTAGTTTATTTTTTTATGCCTGGGGAGAACCCAAATACGTTTTTTTAATGTTAGGATCCATAGGATTTAATTATATATTTGGACTTAAAGTAGCCTCGGATAAAGTTAAGAAAAAGAAGTTATGGATTATAATAGCTGTGGTTTTTAATATTTCATTATTAGGTATTTTTAAATATAGTAATTTTTTTATAGATAATATTAACAGTTTATTTAATATGAATCTAAACATACCTACAATAGCATTGCCTCTTGGGATTTCATTTTTTACCTTCCAAACCATGAGTTATGTAATTGACGTATATAGACATGATGGAAAAGTTCAAAACAATATTTTTGATTTGGCACTTTATATAAGTTTATTTCCACAGCTTGTGGCAGGACCTATTGTCAGATACGAAACAGTTGATAATCAAATAAGCAATAGAAAACATTCAATGGACAAATTTGCTGATGGTGTTAACAGATTTATAATTGGTCTTGGAAAAAAGGTTATATATTCAAATCAGTTAGGTTTAATTGCAGACAGTGTGTTTGCAGCTCAAGTTTCAGAATTATCAACATTGGAAGCCTGGTTAGGAATAATATGTTATACACTTCAAATATATTTTGATTTTAGTGGATATAGTGATATGGCCATAGGGTTAGGTAAAATGTTTGGATTTGACTTTCTTGAAAACTTTAACTATCCATACATCTCTCAAAGTGTATCGGAATTTTGGAGAAGATGGCATATATCGTTAGGAAGTTGGTTTAGAGATTATGTTTATATTCCTTTAGGTGGTAATAGAGTTTCTCCTATTAAGCAATATAGAAACTTATTTATAGTATGGTCCTTAACAGGAATATGGCATGGTGCTAACTGGACTTTCATGGCATGGGGATTATATTATGGCATATTAATTGCTTTAGAAAAAGCATTTTTAGATAAATTATTGAAAAAATTACCACAAATATTTAGGCATATATATTTAGTGTTGATAGTAATGATTGGATGGGTATTTTTCAGAGCGGAAAATATAACACAGGCAATTGATTTTATAAGAGTTTTAGGTGGAATTGGGGCTAATGGAATATATAATAATTCATTTATTAGTTATATAAATGAATCTGGATTTATTGTGATTTTAGCTATAATTTTTTCAGTACCTGTACTTCCAAAGGTCAAATCAATGTTAGAGTTGAATCATAAAAAACTAGTTGAAAGTAGGTTTATGTATTTTACACATTCAGCGTGTCTAATGTCAATAATGTTTATTATTGTTGTGATATTAGTAAATTCAACATATAACCCATTTTTATATTTTAGATTTTAGGAGAGAGAATCATTATGAACAATAAAAAAGCAAAATATATAGTTATTCCATTTGTTACTGTAATCATGACTATGTTTCTTATTCATATAGTAAGTGAAGATAAAGAGTCTAGTGCATCTGAAAATAGAACATTAACTCAGATACCCACTATAAAGGATATAAAAAAAGAAGACTTTACAAGTAAATTTGAAAATTATTTTTCAGATCAATTTCCTTTTAGAGAAGAACTATCAGAAATATATTCTAAATTACAATTAATGCTTGGAAAAAATAAAATAAAAAATTATTATGTATTAGAAAATAACTGGATTATGCCAACGCCAGCAAAGAAAATATCAGATAAAGAGTTAAAAGATACAGCAAATGAAATAAATGAATTATCTAAAATAGCAATAAATTCAAATAAGAAAGTGTATTATGCTTCTACTCCACATAAAGAAAGTATGTTGTCGCATTTATATCCTAAATATACAGACGGATTAGAAAATGCTACTATTAATAAAAATAAATTTAAAGATTATTTAGATTTAGATAATATAAACTTTATAGATATAGATGAAGATTTTTTAATTAGATTTAATGAAAATCAAAGAGAAAAATTATACTTCAAAACGGATCATCACTGGAATGGAATAGGCGGATTTGAAGGTTTTAAAACTATTGTTAAACAAATGAATGAAGTGAAAAATGTAAACTGGGATGATTATAAGCAGATAAACTTTGACAGAGGGTATTTTTTAGGAAGTTACAATATGAATTTAAATAAAATAATTGAAGAAGATGAAACGATACCTTACGTTCGTTTAAAAAACAGAGGAAACTACGAGTATTATAAATATGATGGAAAAAAAGAAACTAAAGGAAAAGAAGAAGACTTTGTAGCTATCCGTAGAAATGAAAAAGAAATATTATACGGAGGTGCATATATGCTTGGTAATGCGTGTAATATTTTAAAAATCAGAAATGAAGATTCCTTAACAGATAAGAAAATTCTTATATTAAGAGACTCTTATCAAGCACCTACATCATGGCTATTTGCTGATGTGTTTTCTGAAGTTCAACTAGTAGATCCTAGATATACAGACAAGCTAGGTTTATCTATGGATGATATTATAAGAGATAGTGATGCTGATATAGTAATGTTTATGTATAATTCAACGGATTTCAAATCTATGATAGATGTAATAAAAGACCAAAGAAATAAGCTTTAAAGTATACTATTCGTCAATAATTAGAAAACTCTAAGAAAGTTGCAAAAGAAGCATTAAAAGCAGAAAATATACGACTATACAATATGAACCTGCTATTTATATAAAACTAAGATTTTTATAATTTAACCCTCATAAAGAAGGAAAAATTTAATTCCTAGTTATGAGGGTTAAATATTATTGTTTAGTGAATGCTACAAAACCACAGTCTGTAGGATGATCTATAAAAAGACCATCTTTGTATTTTAATAATAATAGGCAAATAGTAGTATCCCCGCCTGCACATAAAATATTTATTAAACTTATAATTAATATTAAGGAATTTCCTGTAAAAAAAGAAATAATAAATACTAAAATTCCTAATATAAGAAGTGGCATAATTCCACCAGTAAGATAAGAGTTAAAGTCTAAAGGCTCTTTACAATGGCAATAAGGAGTAAAAGATTTCCACATAACTCCGAACACAATACTTTTAAATCCTCCCTTACAAAAGAAGCTCCAAGCAACTCCGTGTAAAATTTCATGAATAACAACAGAAGCAATTATAGAAAATGAATATAATAAAAGAGTGTTTGGTGTAAACTCAAAGAAAATACTATCCCATTTATTTATATAAATAATAAAACAAATAAGAGCTATAGGACCAGCAGTAAGTAGTGAATAAATATTAGCTTGCTGAACAGTAATTATACCTAGATTTTCTTTATATCCTTTGTTTATCATTTCCTCCCTAATTGATTCAAATCTTTTTATTTCTTCTTGTTTTTTCAAATCTTTTTCATTAATAGTATCAGACATAACAAACCCCTTAAAAAATACTTTTCACTGAAATTATAGCATATCTAATACAATTCCTACTTGAATTTTTAACTAAATAAATTGGGAAAATAGAATAAAAGGAGGGTGAAAGATGTTTATTCTTTAAAGGATTATATTTTTAAAAAGAGAGTTGAATAATTTCAACTCTCCTAAATTAATTGTATTCTATTTTCTATCCATTTGCTTATTTCTGTAACTATATCGTCTTTGATTAATTCGTCTAAAAGTTTGTGATACAAACCATTTAAAATTCTAATTTCTTTATCTTTAGAAATTATATTATTAAATAAAAACCTACTATCTTCACAATCAGTTATTGCATCCATAGATCCGTGGAATATTAAACAAGGATATTTAAATTTATATAAATATTCAAGAATGTGCGAACAACTTTTTTTGAGAGCATGATAAAGACCTACAGTTACTTGTTTCAGAACTAATTCATCCTCATCATAAGATTGAATAAAATCGTAATCATGACTCAAGTTATGAATACTTCCCACAGAAACAAAGTCAAAATCACTATCATATTCATTGGAATTGCAATTTGTATAATTACCATAATCACAAACTAGAGGACTGCAAAATATCATACCATTTACTAAGTTATCATATTGTCCTCCTAGAATACTCATTATATGTCCTCCCATGCCTTGACCTAAAATAAATAAAGGAAGACTGGGATTTTCTTCTTTAATTAAATCAATAACAATTTTTAAATCTTTTGCAAATGTATGAACATCATCTACATATCCTCTTTTACCGTCTGAATCACCGTGTCCTCTGTGGTCATATCTATATATATTAAAATTATTTGCAACAAATTTGCTAGTGATATAATCGTATCTTCTATAGTGCTCTGCTAATCCATGCAGGATCAAGATAGTAGCTTTAGGACTATTTACTAATTCTTTTGCACATTTTAAATAAGTATTATCAAATGATTTAACCCAAAAATCTACTGTTGTAACACTCATATATTTCACTCCCCAAGTTTTATAATAAATCCTAAAAAAGCATAGGACTAACAATATATTACTATTCTATAAAGGGCAATGAATACCCTTTTTTTTTATTATGATTTATTTTTTATTCTTTAAAATATTGTTTATGTTAGAAAAAAGTGGTACAGTTAAAATATAAATACGAATAATTATAAGGTTATTTGGGAGGTATGTTCGTTTGAGGGAAATTGATTCAAAAATAATAACTAAAGAGGTTAAGAAGCTTTGTATTGAGGGAAATATATTTCTTGGAGATGATGTAATAAAATCTTTTGAGAAAAATTTAGAAAAAGAAGAAAGTGAATTAGGAAAAGATATATTAAGAATATTGATAGAAAATGCTCAAATAGCTAAAGAAAGTCATACACCTTTATGCCAAGATACAGGAATGGCAGTGTTCTTTGTGGAGGTTGGTCAGGAAGTTATGATAAAGGGCCATACTTTAACAGAAGCTATTAATAAAGGTGTAAGTGAAGGATATACAGAGGGATATCTTAGAAAATCTGTAGTAAGCCCCATTACTAGAATAAATACAAAGGATAATACTCCTGCCATAATTCACTATGAAATGGTGAAGGGGGATAAAATCAAAATTCAATATGCACCAAAAGGCTTTGGAAGTGAAAATATGAGTCAGCTAAAAATGTTAAAGCCTTCTGATGGAATTGATGGTGTGAAAAAATTTATAGTGAAGGCTGTAAGTGAAGCAGGACCTAATCCATGTCCTCCAATAGTTGTGGGAGTAGGTATTGGTGGAACAGTAGATAAATGTGCCCAAATTGCTAAGAAAGCTCTATTTAGAAATATTGGTCAGCATAATGAAGATGATACAATAGCGGATTTAGAAAGAGAAATGATTGAAAAAATCAATGATTTAGGAATAGGACCTCAAGGTCTTGGAGGAAATACCACAGCACTTTCAGTGAATATTGAAACTTTCCCAACACATATAGCAGGACTTCCTGTTGTGGTTAATATAAATTGTCATGCTGCTAGACATAAGCAAGTGATTATATAGGAGGGGAATATGATAGAGATAAAAGCACCTTTTAAAAATGAAGATATAGAAAAGTTAGTTTGCGGAGATATAGTAAAACTTAGCGGTGTAATTTATACGGGTAGAGACGCAGCTCATAAAAGAATGATAAATGCAATAAATAACAGAGAAGAATTACCTTTTGATGTGAATGGAGCAGGAATTTATTATGTAGGCCCATCACCTAGAAAAGAGGGTCAAATAATTGGTTCAGCAGGACCAACAACAAGTTATAGAATGGATGACTTAACAGTACCTTTATTAGATAGGGGACTAAAAGTTATGATAGGTAAAGGGAAAAGAAGTGAAGAAGTAATAAACTCTATGATAAAAAATAAAGCTGTATATTTGGCGGCCATTGGAGGCGCTGGAGCATATATTTCTAATGCTATTAAAAAATGTGAAATAATAGCTTATGATGACTTAGGACCAGAGGCAGTAAGAAGACTAGAAGTAAAAGATTTACAATTAATTGTAGCCATAGATTGTTATGGTAACAATATATATGAAAAAGGAAGAGCAATGTTTGCAAAAACATCGGAATAAATCAGAACTAATAAAGGAGAACTAGAATGGGAAACAAAAATTTTGCACAGTTAGCATTAGAAATGCATGAAAATCATGGAGGAAAGGTAAGCATACAAAGTAAAGTAGAAGTAAAATGCAAAGATGATTTATCTATTGCATATACTCCAGGTGTTGCAGAACCTTGTTTAAAAATAAAAGAAAATCCAGAAGAGGTTTATAAATATACTTGTAAAAGTAATATGGTGGCAGTAGTTAGTGATGGAACAGCAGTTTTAGGACTTGGTAATATAGGTGCTGCTGCTTCAATTCCTGTTATGGAAGGTAAATCAATATTATTTAAAGAATTTGGAGAAGTAGATGCTTTTCCTATTTGTATAAATACTATGGATATTGATGATATTGTAAAAACTGTTAAATTACTGGAACCAGTTTTTGGAGGAATTAATTTAGAAGATATAAACTCTCCTAGATGTATAGAAATAGAAAATAGATTAAAAGAAGAATTAGATATTCCAGTGTTCCACGATGATCAACATGGTACAGCAATAATTGTTTCTGCTGGAATTTTAAATGCAGCAAAATTAGCAGGAAAGAAAATAGAAGATTTAGAAATTGTTATAAATGGAGCAGGTTCTGCAGGAATGGCAATTGCTAAAATGTTAATTAATTTAAATGTAAAAAATGTAGTTTTATGTGATATAAATGGTGCGATTCATGAAAATTCTAAAGATATTAATTGGGCACAAAAAGAAATGCTAAAAGTAACTAATAAAAACAATGAAGTAGGAACTTTGGTAGATATTATTAAAAATAAGGATGTATTTATAGGTGTTTCTGCACCAAAAATGGTTACAAAAGAAATGGTAGCAACTATGTCAGATAAAGCAATAGTATTTGCTATGGCAAATCCAACTCCAGAAATATTCCCAGACGAAGCTAAAGCAGGTGGAGCATTTATAGTAGGTACTGGTCGTTCAGATTTCCCTAATCAAGTTAACAATGTTCTTGCTTTCCCCGGAATTTTTAGAGGAGCTTTAGATGTTAGAGCAAGAGAAATAAATGAAGAAATGAAAGTTGCAGCAGCTTATGCCATAGCAAATGTAGTTAGTGAAGATGAATTGACTCCAGATTACGTACTTCCAGACGCTTTCAATAAAAATGTAGTAAAGAATGTGGCAAAAGCAGTAAGAGAAGCTGCTATAAAAACTGGTGTGGCAAGGATAGAAAAATAAATTAATATAAAAATAAAAATATTTTGATTTGAAAAAAATAAATTTAAGTACTACAATTAAAATAAATTCAAAAGTTTTACCTAGGGGTGCCCTAAAAGGCTGAGAGATGGAAACATTAACCCTTATACCTGATCTGGATAATACCAGCGTAGGAAAGAGTAGAGTGTTATATAATGAAATATGTGAACTTTTACATATGATATGTGATTACTACAAGCTTTACCTACGGGTAAGGCTTTTTTATATTGAAGGAAATTATATGTTATCTGCTCTGTAGATAACATATAATTTCCAACTTTGTGACTTGAACAACGAGCGAAGCCGTTGGCGATATGAGCGAAGCGAATTTTTTATTGAAATAAAAAGTGAGGAGGTGTAACGATGAAGATAAATGGAAAGGTAGTAGAATTCCAAAATAATAAAACTGTATTAGATTTATTAAATGATTACGACTTAAACAAAGATAGGGTTGTAGTAGAGATAAATTTAGAAATATTAGAAAATGAGCAGTATGAAACTTATATATTAAAGGAACATGATGCAATAGAAATTATTAGCTTTATTGGTGGTGGTTGATTTGAAAATATTTGTTAATGAAATAGAAAAAGAAGTTGAAGATAATATAAGTGTTTTTAAAGCTAAGAATATTTTCAATAAATGCAGTGATGTTGTAGTCTTGAATGGTTTTCCTATTAAAGAAGATGAAATATTAAAAGAAAATGATAGAGTAACTTTAATAGAAAAAGGGAAGAAACCATCTATGAATGAACTAGAAAACCTTATGATTGCAAGGCATACACCGAAAGTGCATGAAAAGTTAAAAGAAGGAAAGATAGCTATTTTAGGTCTAGGAGGACTTGGATCGAATATAGCCATTTCGTTGGCTAGAATAGGTGTAGGTAAGTTAATTCTAGTTGATTATGATGTTGTAGAGCCTTCCAATCTAAATAGACAGCAATATTTTATTGATGATATTGGAAAGTACAAAACAGAGGCCATGAAAGAACATTTAGATAAAATTAATCCTTTCATAGATGTTGAAATACATAATGCTTATATTACTAGAGAAAATATTAATTTTTTACATGAAGTAGATATAATACTTGAAGCTTTTGATGATCCAAATTGTAAAGCTGAAATAAGTAATTTTGTTTTACTTCATATGAGAGATAAATATTTAATAGCATCTTCTGGTATGGCAGGATATTACGATTCAAATATTATTATAACTAAGAAAATAAGAGATAAGTTTTATATATGTGGTGATTTTGTACATGAAGCAAAAGAAGGTGAGGGGTTAATGGCGCCTCGTGTGGCTATTTGTGCAAATCACATGGCAAATTTGGCAAGTAAAATACTTATAGATTATATCTAGGGGGATAAATTAATGGATAAATTAATATTAGGTGGGCACGAATTCAATAGCAGACTTTTAATTGGGACAGGAAAATACGGATCTAATGAAATACTTCCAAAAGTAATAGAAGAAAGTGGTAGTGAAATAATAACTATGGCACTAAGAAGAGTTGATTTAGACAACAGCAATGAAAATATTCTTACATATATACCAAAAGAGATGACAATTCTTCCAAACACATCAGGTGCAACAACGGCTGAAGAAGCAGTAAGAATAGCAAGAATATCTCGTAGAATGGGATGTGGAGATTTTATAAAAATAGAGGTAATATCAGATACTAGATATTTATTACCTGACAATGAAGAAACAATAAAAGCTACTAAAATCTTAGCAGATGAAGGATTTGTAGTACTTCCATATATGAGCCCTGATTTATATGCAGGAAGAAGATTAATAGAGGTAGGAGCAGCAGCAGTTATGCCACTTGGCGCACCAATTGGTTCTAATAGAGGGCTTAAAATGAAAGAAATGATAAAAATAATGATAGAAGAATTGGATATTCCTATTATTGTTGATGCAGGAATAGGTAAGCCTTCTCAAGCTATGGAAGCTATGGAAATGGGAGCGGCAGCAGTTTTAGTAAATACAGCAATATCATCAGCAGGTGACCCTGTAGCTATGGGAAAAGCTTTTAAAATGGCAGTAGAAGGTGGACGTGCAGCATTTCTTGCAAAAACTGGAGCTGTATCAGAATTTGCGAATGCATCATCTCCTCTTACTGGTTTTTTAGGGAACTTATAGGAGGGATATAAAATGAGTTTTTATGAGGTAATTGAAAAATATAGATATTTTGACTTTGATAGATATTTTGAGAAGGTAAGCGATAGAGATGTACTTAGAAGCTTATCAAAGGATAAGTTAAATCACGAAGATATACTTAATTTACTTTCGCCAATAGCAAGAAAACATTTAGAATCTATGGCCCAAAAAGCTAGTAAATTAGCATTACAATACTGTGGAAAAACTGCTACTTTATATACTCCTATTTATATTGCAAATTATTGTGAAAATCACTGTGTTTACTGTGGTTATAATTGTCATAGTGGAATAAAAAGAAAAAAATTATCTTTAGAAGAAGTAGAAAAAGAAGGGGAAGCAGTTTCGGCTAAGGGCTTTAAACATATTATTGTTTTAACTGGAGAAAGTGAAACAATGTCGAGTATTGAATATATAGGTGATGCAGTGGAGATTTTATCAAAAAAATTTCCATCAATAGCAATAGAAGTTTATCCTATGGATGTGGAAGGATATACCCACTTAGTTTATAAGGGTGCAGATTCACTAACTATATATCAAGAAACTTATGATGAGGAAGTTTATAAAAAAGTACATATAAAAGGACCTAAGGCCGATTATAGATTCAGGCTAGATGCACCAGAAAGAGGAGCTATCGCAGGAATGAGATCTTTATCAATAGGTGCATTACTTGGTCTTAGTGACTTTAGAAGAGATGCGTTTTTCTCAATTCTACATGGGGAGTATTTGAAAACAAAATATCCTCATATAGAACTAGCATACTCTGCTCCAAGAATCAGACCCTTTAAAGGAAGTTTTAGTGATATAGTAGAGGTTGACGATGCTACAGAGTTTCAAATTTTAACTGTTATGAGGTTATTTGATCCTCATGCAGCATTAAATGTTTCAAGTAGAGAAACTTTAGATATGAGAAAACATTTAATGCCTCTTGGAGTTACAAAACTAAGTGCAGCAGTATCAACAGATGTGGGAGGTCACTCTCAGGGAGAAGAAAATACAGCTCAATTTAAAACAAATGATGATAACAGTATTGAAGAAGTTGCTAATATGCTGAAGTCTATTGGATACCAATATGTATTTAAAGATTGGGTGAGATTTTAATGTACTTGATAACTAATAGACATTTATGTGATGAAAATCATTATTTGAAAGTTATTGATGAGGCTATAAATAGTGGCATAAAGAATATTATCTTACGAGAAAAAGATATGAGTGATGATGAGTTAACTGATTTATATTGGAAGGTTGTAAATAAAACAAATTATTCCGATGATAAGTTTAATTTAATTATTAATAGTAATTTAAATTTATACAAAAAACTTAATTTTAGTGGTATTCATCTACCTTTTGAAAATTTTTTAAAATTAATAAAAGAAGGATTTATTTTTGAGGAAAATAAAATTTTAGGCTTATCTTTGCATAGCGTAAGTGAAATTAGTGATTTAGAAAGAATAATTAAAAATAATCATTTAAATGTAGACTATATAACATTGTCACATATATACGAAACTAAGTGTAAGAAAGACTTAAAACCTAAAGGAATAAATATTTTAAAAGATGCTAAGAAAATCACTAATATTAAAATTGTAGCATTAGGAGGCATATTACCTTGTAATGTTAAAGAAGTTCTAAACTATGCAGATGATTTTGCGATTATGAGTACTTTATTTACATGTGGAAATGTTGAATTGAAAATAAAGGAATATATAAAAGAGATAAGTGTTACAACATATAGATGAAATTTATAAATGACTATAAAGTATTGATTATTTCTATATTAATTTACCTAAATAAGACAAATTTGTTATAATGAGATGAATTGAGAAGCTCAATTATTAAAATATCTTATAATAAGGAATGTAGCTGGAGGGATAATCATGAAAATGAACAAAAGATTTAAAGTTTTATCAATAGGAATGTTATTAGTTGTAACATTAAGTTCTGCAATAGGATGTTCTTCAAAGGGAAGTGGAGAGTCGTATAATGAAATAGACTCAGCAAAAACAATAGAACTAGTAAATGAAACTAAAGAAACATTAGTAATAGATGTTAGAGGTGCTGATGCATACGCAAAGGGACATTTAGCTAATGCGATAAACATACCTTTTGATGAATTTGAGGGGAAAATAAGTGATTTAGAAGGGTATAAAGATCAAACTATAGTATTAATATGTAATACGGGGAATAAAAGTGGTAAAGCAGGAAAAATGTTAGTAGATAAAGGATTTACTAAAGTTTACAATGCAGAAGATGGAATGGAAGAATATGATTATGATACAGTTACATATACAAATGTAACTGGAAGTGAATTTGAAAAATTAGCAGCAGAAAAAACAGATGCAGTTGTTTTAGATCTTAGAGATGCTAAAGATTTTGAAAAAAGCTCAGTAGAAAATGCAGTAAATATACCAATGGATGAATTTGAAGCAAAAGCTAGTGAGCAATTAAAAGATAAAAATCAAGAGATATTATTATACTGTAATACTGGAACTAGAACTTCTGAAGCATCACAAATTTTAGAGAAAAATGGATATACTAATGTTGTTAATTCAATAGATGGTGTAAAAGAATATGAATTTAAATTAAAATAAGTTAAAAAGAAATGTCGCGCTATAAATTAGTGTGACATTTTTTATATATAAGGAAATTATACTGCTTTCAAATTTATGAGAACATCGTGAAATTAAGTAATATCCACAAATGTTGAGATGTAAAAAGTCGATTTTTGACCAACGGAGTTGCCTGAAGTGGCAACAAAATGATTCTCCAACAGGTTGCTTAAAGGTATCTCATTTGAGTAAATAATTTATCCGAAGTGATAACGATAATATATCGTTGACGATATATTTCTCAATTTTGGCCACATGAGCGAAGCGAATTTTTTATTAAGAAATTAAATTAATATGAAGTTTAAAAAGATATAATAGAATAAAAATATTCGAAAATTAACAATTTTTTGATTCATAGATATTTGAAAATTTATATTGAAAATAAGTATAAAAAATAATACTCTTATAATATAGCTAAT
>NZ_JANKBY010000080.1:0-12748 GCF_024621905.1 Terrisporobacter muris | reverse complement strand
ATAAAACAAATAAAAAAAATAATCCATTAATTATTACATTAATGAATTATTATAAAAATTCAAACTATATATGTAGCTCTATTTGTACATTTTATCTTCAGTATCTAAAATTTTGTCGGAGTCTATTTTCTTATCAATGGCTATTTTTATAGCATCTTCTATGGTTTTTCCAGATGCCATTAAACTTGTAGTATTATAATTAATTTTATCTAGTGTTCCAAAGCAAAACTTACATCCCGTAGTAAAGCAAAGGAGAGTGAAGTGTCCATCATACTTTTCCTTAGATATATAATCTGCTACAGCAATTGCATGAGTTAAATCCATATTATCCATATTATTTACAAATTTAATGCAGTGCTTAGAAACTATGCTTTTTTCACTCTTATCATCTAACTTTATTAATACTTCTACTTGATTTAGTTCTTTTATAAAAACCCCTTTTGAAACATTATTGTTATTATCATTGTATAATATTCTATCACCAAAATTCATATCATCACCCCCTATAAATATTATAATAGAAAACTATATAAAAACACAAATCATAAAAATAAAAATATAAAAAAACTATGCATTTTATATGCATAGCTTTTTCTTAATTATTCAAAATCAACACTATTGTTTTCTAATGTAGTTTTAAATCCTTCTAAGAAAGATTTATATCCTTCTTCTTTGTTTTCACCAAGAGGATTATCATTTTCTAAAGCATCGTATACTTCTCTGCAATAAGCTGATGATGAAGTTTGAATATTTTGTCCTATAAATTCAATGGCAGCATTTACACCAGCATCATAAATTTGACTTTTTACAGCTTCAGTTAATTCTAAATACTCAGGATAAGTATCATCTGAATCATCATCAGTAGTTGTATTATTATTATTATTATCAACAACTGGTGTATTAGTTTCAGGTTTTGTAACATTTTCAGTTGGAGCATTTACAGTTTCATCGCTATTAGAAGAAGTCTCAATAGAAGTTATTACTTCTGATATGAATGAATCATTGTAAGCATTTTTATAAATATTTGCAATAGTATATTCTTTTATTGCTGTAATTTTAACTTCGTTTTCAAAATCTTCATTATCTTTTGATCTAGAAGAAGCTGATAATTTATCTTTGTAGTATATGTAGAAATCATTAATATCATAGTATTTCTTAGTAGCATTTAAAGTTGCTTTATAAAGTCTAGAAGAAATCTCATGCATACCGTTACTATCTAAAGTAACATCTTGAGAATTTCCGCTTTGATTATCATACTTCTCAAAGCATGATTTTACAAAACTAAAATCTCCATCTTGTGTATTAGAATAAGATTTTAATAAATCTACTAATTCCTCTTTATCTTTTTTAGAAGTGATTTCTTTTACAATAGCTTCAAACTCATTTTGTAAATACTCATCAGAATAGTTTTCTGTTGAATAGAAAGCATCTTTATAAGTTTTTGCACTATACTCAACACTTCCATCTAAGGCTGTAGTATTTTCAGTCATTACAAACTCATCATTTTTAGACTTGTTACATCCGACTAAAAAAGTTAATGGAAGACTTAGAGCAATTATAAGACTAAGTATTTTTTTATTCATGTTTCTCTCCTTTTATTTAAACAAAGAATTTAATAATAAATGTTTTAAAATTTATTATAAAAGACATTCTATCATATTTTGTCAATTTAGAATACTATTTGTAAGAATAAATAAGAAAAAATAGGATAAATACTGTATAAAAAAGTAATAGAATCTAATTGAGAGTAAAAATTTATTAATTAAGGGGGAAGTCTTTGTGGAAAAAATATGTATATTAAATTTTAATAATACTTATGAAAATCAAGATTTTTATAAAAATAAAAATTATGAAGTACTTGATTTAAGTGATTTAAAAAGTGTTAGTAGGTATTGTGATGAAAAATCTTTAAATATAATACGGAAAAGGATTGGTAAATTTTGTAATGCCAAGATAAAATTTATTGACTCAGGAAATTACCATTATGTTTCTTATTTAATGTTGGAAAAAATTAAGGAGCCATTCATCTTGGTATTGTTTGATCATCATACAGATATGCAACCTTCATTTTTTAGGGAACTAATGTCTTGTGGTTGTTGGGTTAAAAAAACATTAGATAATAACAAATATATTGAAAAAGTAATAATTATAGGAGCTAAAGAAAGTCTAATTGAGTCCATTGATAAAAGATATGAAAATAAAATAATTTGCTTTAATGAAAAGTTTATTAAAACAAATTATAATTGGGAAGAGTTTTCAAAAGAAAATATTAATCTACCCATATATATTTCTATTGATAAAGATATTATAAACTCTAAAGAAGCTATAACTGATTGGGATCAAGGAAGTTTAACATTAAAAGAATTAAAGGAGATTTATATAGGTATATGTAAAAAACATGAAATAATAGGTGTTGATATTTGTGGTGACTCATCTTATGATAATAAAATATTTTCAAATAATTATAATGATGAAATAAATAATAGAAGTAATAAAGAAATATTAAACATGATAGAAGAAGAGTTTGACTATGAATTAGCACCTAATATGTAGAGAAAGAGCTAGGTATATTAAATTTATTAATATATTTAGCTCTTTTTTCTATATATGTTAATAAAAATGATAACTATTATTTATTGACAATGATTCTCAATGATGATAAACTAATATTACAAAATGATTCAGGGAGAGAGGAAATACTATGATAAGAAAAGGAAAATTAGTAAAAAATACAGCAATAGCTTTAGCAATAATGTCGGTATTTGGGAGTACATTAACACCAGTAAGTGCTGCTGAAATAATGAAAAGCTCTACAGCAATAACTCAATACGTGGAAGGTACGTATGATATAAATGCAAAATTAATAAAAGATACTTCGGATGAAGACTCTATGGCCAATGGATATTTGGAATCTACTAAGATACAAATCTCTAATAATAAGATATATATGATAATGAAATTTACTAGTGGAAGCTTATTAAAGGAATTAAATCCTAGTGTAAATGGAGAAGCAGTTAAAGGGAATATAACTACAGATAGTTCAGATGATACTAAAACTGTAAAATTTGAAATAAATTCTTTAAATGATAACATAACATTAGGTGTAAAAATAAATCCTTTCGGAAGTTTTGTGGTAGATGCAGAGTGTAGGATAAAAGTTGAAAAAGCAGAGATACCTACACAACCAACAACTCCGGAAGAAGATGACGCAGTTACTTCTCCAACACCAAGCGTACCAGACGAAGATGAAAATGATAAAGAAGAAGTGAAAGAAAATGAGAAAACTTTAAACACTGTTTTAAAACATGAAACTGAAGATAAAGATTCATCAGCAAATAGATATTTAGAATCAAGTAAATTAAAAGTAGTAGATAATAAAAAATACATGGTGATTAATTTTAATAGTGGGAACATGTTTACAGCTATGAAAGCTTCAGTAAATGGAAAAGAAGTTGAAACAAAATTTGAATATGATAAAAAAAGTGATATAGCAACAGTGGAATTTGAAATATCTTCTTTAGAAGATGAAATGTTATTAACTTTTACATATAACACACCAATAGGAAGCATGACACATTCAGCTAGAATTCAATCTAAGATTGAAGAGTCAGGAAATGAAGGAGAAGTAACACCTCCAAGTGATAATGAAGACGATAATACTGGATTAGGGGATTCAAATAATGATTCTGGATCTGATAGTAATTCAGGAAATGGGTCAAGTAACGGATCTGGATCAAATTCAGGTTCATCAAACTCAAATAGTACTTATAAAAATGGATATTATCAATTAAAAAATATAGTTCATAGTGACAATGCTGTAGGATACCAAATGGTAAGAAGTTTATTAAGTGAAACTACTAACATGGAAGTTAAAAATGGAAAAACTTATATAACATTAAGAATGTCTTCATACAGCTTAATGGGTGATATAAGTATGAAAGTTAATAATAAAACAGTTAAATTTACTAAAAATGTAATAGATAATGATACTGTTGAATTTAGCTTAGAAGTTCCAAATCTAAATGCAAAAATAACAATGAATATGTTTGTAACAGCTATGAATCAAACTGTAAGCTTTGGTGTTTCTTTTGATAAAAGTACAGTTAAGTTCATAAGTTCAAATGAAGAACCAACTATACCTAATACAAATGGTGGAAGTATAAATAATGGTGGAAATAATAACTCATCATCAAATAATAATTCAACTAGTGGTTCAAATGATATAGTAGCAGAAAACACAACTGTAAAAGGTAAATTATATACTATAAAAAATGAAATAATATCAGACAGTGCAACTGGAAAAGAAATGGCTAGAAAATACTTAAACTCTACTACAAAGATAGAAGAGATTAATGGAAAAATGTATGCTACATTAACATTTACAGGTGTTGATTTAATGAGCAATCACAAAATATACGTAAATGGAAGTTTAGTAAATTATACTGTAACATCTAGTAGCTCAAGCTCAAAATCTATAAGATTTGCTATACCAAATGTAAATGCAGATATAAAAGTGCAAGTCCATGTAATCCCAATGAACTCAACAGTTACATTTGGAGTTAAACTATTAGAAGATACATTAACATTTGTAAAAGATTTTGAAGTGCAAAATGGAAAACTTCCACAAACAGGTAGTGCTTTTGGTAGTGAGATGATACTAGGGTTTGGTGGATTATTAACTGCAAGTGGAGTATTACTTAGAAAAAAAAGAAAGTAGGAATATATAGATGAAGAAAATTAAGCAATTATTTCTTATAGCTATATTTTCTCTAATAATAAGTGCACAAGGAATAGTATCAAGTGCAGCTGAAATTAGTGAATTAGAAAGTGGCATTTATGAAATAAGCAATGATGTTTACCATGAACAAGAAATTGGAATGAATATGGCTAGACAATATTTAGATGAAAATATGACTTTAGAAAAAAGTAATGGTAAATGGTATTATACAGTGAAATTTAGTGGAACTAATTATATGAATAACCATAGAATATGTCTTAATGGTGAAGAAATTGATGTTGAAACATTGAATGAAAATAAAGATGAAAATACAATAGAATTTAAATTTGAAACAGACTCTATAACTCCAAATCTAAGCACTAAAATATATGTAGATGCCATGGAAAGAGATGTTGAATTTGACATAATTCCAAAGGAAGATACTTTAAAATTAGTACAAGCCATAGAAGAGCCTAAAGAAGAAGTTGAAGCAAAAAGCACATCTAATGAAGATGCAAAAGATGATAAATCAGCAGATGAGGGTAGCAAACCTTCAAGTAAAACATTCTTCATAGGTGCGTCAGTAGTACTAGTCATAGTTATAATAACATTATTTTTAAGAAGATTAAAAAAGTAGTTTATGAAAAATAAAATTTCAAAAATTTTAATTTCTATGGGCCTATTAATTGTAATAGGCTCTTTAACTCTAATTACTTATTCTAAGTATGTAGATAAAAAAGCTTTAACATCCTTTGAAGAAAAAATAGAAAATAATGAAGTTATAACTAAAGTAAATCCTGGAGACGAAATTGGAATTATAGAAATAGAATCTGTTAATTTAAAAAATGTAATAGTAGAGTCTACTGATAATAAATATTTAAGATATCATGTAACTCATTTTGAAGAAAGTGCAATGCCAGGGGAAGAGGGCAATTTTGCGCTAGCTGGACATAGTAGTACTTATTATACCAATCAAGTATTTAATGAAGTTCACAAGGTGAAAGTTGGAGATAAGATAAAAATAAAAACAGTAAATGATGAATTTACTTACACAATAACTGAAACTAGAGTTGTCGAATCAGATAAAATAGACGTGTTAAATCAAGATATGAGCAAAAAAGAAATTACCTTAGTAACTTGTACGAATGGTGGCAAACAAAGGTTTATAGTAAAAGGTGAAATTAAATAAGAAATTATTGTTAAGTTAAAGAAAGGGAAGGTAAAGATGAGCTTAAAGAAAAAAATAGTTGGATTACTTTCATTAACAACATTAGCTTTAATGATAGGTTGTTCAAATGGTGAAAGTAATAAAGGCGAAATGCCTAATAGCAATAACAAAGAAGTAGTAGTTGCAACATCAGTTGCTGTAACAGAAATTTTAGATAGATTAGGTGTTGAAGTAAGTGGTGTTCCAACTACTTCCTATGAATTACCAGAAAGCGTAAAGGATGCAACAAAAGTTGGAAGTCCTATGAATCCAGATTTAGAAATAATAAAATCATTAAACCCAACTTGTGTAGTTTCTGTAGATACTTTAGGTTCGGATTTTGAAAAGAAATTTACAGAAAATAATATACCAAGCAAGTTTGTTAATTTAAGTAATGTTGACGGGCTAAAAGAAACAATATTAGATTTAGGCAAAGAATTTGATAAAAGTGAAAAAGCAAATGAAATAATAGGAGAATTAGAAAATAAGGAAAAAGAATTAACTTTAAATAATAAAAAAAGTGATGAAGAAGTTCTTATACTATTCGGTGCACCTGGATCTGTAATGGTTTCAACAGATTTATCTTACGTAGGTAATTTAGTGAAAATTGCTGGTGGGAACAATATTTTTGAAAGTGAAACTTCATCTTTCATGCAAGTGAATATGGAAGAAATAATAAAAAGAAATCCTGATAAAATTCTTATAATGACACACGCTGTTCCTGAAGAAGCAAAGA
This sequence comes from Terrisporobacter muris, assembly GCF_024621905.1. Taxonomy (NCBI): domain Bacteria; kingdom Bacillati; phylum Bacillota; class Clostridia; order Peptostreptococcales; family Peptostreptococcaceae; genus Terrisporobacter; species Terrisporobacter muris. Next base: position 6,088 of record NZ_JANKBY010000080.1, on the reverse strand, counting down.
AAACTGTGGAAGAAGAATTTGCTAAAGATACTTGGCAACAACTTGACGCTATAAAAAATGATAAAGTGTATTATCTGGAAAATGGATATTTTGGAATGAGTGCCAACTTAAAAGTTATAGAAGCACTAGATAAGATGGGAGAAATCTTAAATGAGCAATAAAAGTTTAGACAGGAAAAAAACATTATACATAGTAGCATCCATAATATTTTTATTTGCTGTTTCCTTAATATCGATGAAACTTGGATCTTTAGATATATCATATAGTGAACTATTAAAAGGACTATTTACAAATTCTAGTGAAGGTAATATGTCTATTATAAGGGAGTTAAGATTTCCAAGAATTATTATTGCTATATTAGTTGGTGGAAACTTGGCTATATGTGGTGTGCTTTTACAAGTTGTTGTAAAAAATCCTTTAGCAGATCCGGGCATAACAGGAATTTCTGCAGGAGCATCACTAGTTGCAGTATTAATAATGGTACTTTTTCCAGCGCTTAATAATTTAAAATCGATATTAGCTTTTGGTGGAGGGTTAATGTCAGCACTGTTAGTATTTTCAATAGCTTATGACAAAGGATTCTCACCTCTTAGAATAATTCTAGCAGGGGTTGCTATAAATGCTATGCTCTCTGCCATGTCATCCATATTAACAACTGTAAATTCAAATGGAATATCATCAGTTACAAATTGGTTAAATGGTAGTTTAGCTACAGTTACATGGTCAGATACAAAAATGTTAGCTATTTATTCTTTAATAGGTGTATTAATATCATTTACACTAAGACAAACTTGTAACTTAATGAGTCTTGGAGATAAAACAGCAAAGAGCTTAGGTGTGGACATTAACAAACAAAGAATAATAATATCATCAGTTGCTGTTTTCTTAGCAAGTATAAGTACAGGTGTAGCAGGAATTATTTCTTTTGTGGGATTAATAGTACCTCATATAGGAAGGTTTTTAATAGGCTCAGATCACAAATATCTAATACCTTTTTCTTTCACTATGGGAGCTATGCTACTTTTAATAGCTGACACAATGGGAAGATGTTTATTTGTACCTTATGAAATACCAGTTGGTATTGTTATGTCAGTAATAGGTGGACCATTCTTTATATTCTTATTAAGAAGGAGTATTAAAAAATGTTAAGAGGAGAGAATATAAGCTTTTCTTATAATAAAGACAAAGTTTTTATAGAAAATTTAAATATAAATATTCCAAAAGGTAAAATAACTACTATTTTAGGACCAAATGGAAGTGGTAAATCCACGTTGCTTAGTATTTTATCAACTTACAACAAGCCATTAAAAGGAGATGTTTATTTAGAAGATACAAATTTAAAGAATTTGAAAACTAAAGAAATAGCAAGGCTTATTGCCACAGTTCATCAACATAATGAATCACCAGCTGATTTAGATGTGGAAACTTTAGTTAGTTATGGTAGAGTTCCTCATAGCAAACATTGTAAGAACAAAAATGAAGATGAAAAAATAGTAAATTGGGCAATTAAGTCTACAAACTTAAAGGACATAAAAAATACTAAAGTTATGAGTTTATCTGGCGGTCAAAGACAAAGAGCTTTCATAGCTATGGCACTAGCACAAAAGACAGATGTCCTACTTCTTGATGAACCTACAACCTATCTTGATATTTATCATCAAATTGAAATACTTGAACTTGTAAAAAAGTTAAACGAAGAACATAGTATAACAATAATTATGGTTCTTCACGATATAAATCAAGCAATAAAATACAGTGATAATATTGTGATTATGAAAGATGGAAAAATAATAGAAGAAGGAAACCCCAAAAAGGTTATAAATGAAAATACAATAAAATCTGTTTACAATGTGGAAGGCGTAATTTGCAATGTAGAGAAAGAAGATATGTATTTTGTTCCAACAAAAGCATGTTAGGAGGGATGAAAATGAATATAGCAAAAAAAGCTTTATTTTTAACAGTAGGTATGATTTCTTTAATACTTGGTATTATAGGCATATTTTTACCAGTATTACCTACAACGCCATTATTATTATTAACATCTTACTGTTTATTAAAGAGTAGCGATAAATTAAACGAAAAATTTATGCAAACTAAAATATATCAAAAATATGTAAAGAAATTCCAAGAACAAGGTGGAATGACTTTAAGAGCAAAACTTACTTTAACTATACCTGTGTCATTACTATTATTGTTTATGTTTATAACTATTGATAGTTTTGTAATGAGAATAATTATTGTTATCATGTGGTTGGCTAAAGTTATAGTATTTACAAAAATGAAGACAATTAAAGTGGAGGCAAGCAATGTTTAATAAAAGATTACTATCAATATGTGATAGTTCAAAAAAATGGATTGGTCTTACAGTTTTAATGAATTGGATTTCTATAATATGTAATATAGCATTAATTTTATTTATAGGAACTACTGTAGACAAATTAATAAATGGAAATTTAAATTTAAATATGATGATTACATCTATATTTATAATGGCAATGTTAGGAATAAGATTTGTGGCGAACTTCTTATCTACTAAATTTTCTCTTTACTCATCAAGTGAAGTTAAAAAAACTTTAAGAAGTACAATATATGAAAAATTATTAAGTTTAGGTGTAAATTATACAAATACAATATCTACATCTTCTACAGTTCAAATAGCAGTAGATGGTGTGGAACAATTAGAAATATACTTTGGTAGATTTATGCCTCAATTGTTTTACTCTGTAGTGGCACCATTAACTTTATTTGCAGCAATGAGTTTTATAAGTTTTAAAACAGCAATAGTACTTTTAATATGTGTACCTTTAATACCTATTACAATAATGGTAGTTATGAAAATAGCTAAGAAGTTATTAAGTAAATATTGGGGCGTTTACACTGATTTAGGAGATTCATTCTTAGAAAATCTTCAAGGACTTACAACTTTAAAAATATTTGATATTGATGAAGATAAAAATAAAGAAATGAACGATAATGCAGAGCATTTCAGAAAAATAACTATGAAAGTCTTATCAATGCAATTAAATTCCATAATAGTAATGGATATAATAGCTTTTGGTGGTTCTGCTCTTGGTATACTTATAGCAATATTTGAATTCAGAGCAGGTATGTTAAGTGCTGGAGATGTTTTAATAATAATACTTTTATCTGCAGAATTCTTTATACCAATGAGGCTTTTAGGTTCATTTTTCCATGTAGCTATGAATGGTATATCTGCCAGTGAAAGGATGTTTAAACTACTAGATACTCCAGTAGAAGAAATAAAAGCTTTAGATGCAGAACAAATAAATAAATTAAATAACATAAATATAGAGTTAAAAAATGTTGACTTTAGTTACGATAAAGAAAGAAAAGTATTAGAAAATATAAACTTAGGAATGAAAAACAATAAAATGATTGCTTTAGTTGGAGAAAGTGGATGTGGTAAAAGTACTATTACTAATTTACTTTTAAAACAAGCAAAAGTAGATAATGGAGAAATTTTATTAAATGGAGTTAACATAAATGAAATACCATTTGATGTATTAACTAAAAAAGTTGGATTTATAAACCACAGTGCCTATGTTTTCAATGGAAGTATAGAAGATAACATAAGAATGGGTAAAAACAATGCAACTAATGAAGAAATATATGATGCACTTAAAAAAGCTAATCTGTATGACTTTGTAATGAGCTTACCGAATAAATTAAAAACTAATGTGGGTGAAGGCGGTTCACTTTTATCAGGTGGACAAAAACAAAGATTAGCTTTAGCTAGAACAATAATAACAGATCCTGAAATATATATATTTGACGAAGCAACTTCTAATATAGATGTGGAAAGTGAAGAAAAAGTTTGGGAAAGTATTTATAAATTAGCTAAGAATAAAACAGTAATAGTTATATCTCATAGATTAGCTAATGTTACAAATGCTGATATTATATATGTACTTGATAAAGGGCATATTGTTGAAAGTGGAAAACATAAAGAATTAATGATGATTAAAAATAAATACTATGAATTAGTAACTCATCAACAAAACTTAGAAAATATATACAAAGAAGAAGTAGAAATAAAGGAGGTGGCAGTAAATGAATAATAGACAATCGGGATTTAAAATAATGACAAGGCTTATAAAAGTATTAAAGCCACTGGCACCTATAATGATGATTACTATATCATTTGGTGTACTTGGATTTTTAGCAGCCATAGCAATAACATCATTTGGTATGATAGCTACTGCTACGGCTTTAAATATAGATATGGGAGTTTCTATAAAAACTTGTATTTCTATAATAATTGCTTGTGGAATACTTAGAGGGGTTCTTAGATATATAGAACAATATTCAGGTCACTTTATAGCGTTTACAATACTTGCAATACTGAGAGATAAAGTTTTTAAAGCGCTTAGAAAACTATCTCCTGCTAAATTAGAAAGTAAAGAAAAAGGTAATTTAATTTCTGTGATAACAAGTGATATAGAACTATTAGAAGTATTTTATGCTCATACAGTGGCGCCAATTGCCATAGCTATAATTACATCAATAATAATGACTGTAATACTTTACAATATTAATCCTGTATATGGAGCAGTTTCAGCACTATTTTATATAGTAGTAGGATATTTAATACCTGTCATATCTTCAAATTTTGGAAAAGAAGCTGGCATGGAATATAGACAAGAGTTTGCAAAAACAAATTCACACTTATTAGAATCATTAAAGGGTATAAAGGAAATTTTATTATTCGAAGAAGGTCAAAATAGATTAAATCAAATAAATAAAAATAGTGATATATTAGATGAAAAAATGGCTGGAATTAAAAAACATGAGGGAATAATAAGAGCATTTACAGATGTAACTATAATGATAGCTATACTTACATTCTTATTTATAAGCATAAACTTATATAATGAAGGAAGTATAAATATAGGACAAGGTCTAGTTGCCATAGTAATACTTTCAAGCTCATTTGGACCTGTTGTAGCATTAAGTAATTTATCTAACAACTTAGTTCAAACTTTTGCTTGTGCACAAAGATTATTTGATATATTAGATGAAGTTCCAGCAGTAGAAGAAGTTGATGGAGATATAGAATTAGAAAGTTCTAATATAAACATAGAAAATGTAAATTTTGCATATAAAAATAGAGATGAAAATCTTTTAAAAGATATAAACTTGGAGATAAAACCAGGAGATAAAATAGGTATTCTTGGTGAAAGTGGATGTGGTAAGTCTACCTTCTTAAAATTATTAATGAGATTTTGGGATGTTAATGAAGGAAGCATATCTTTAGACAATAAAAATATTAAAACTATGCCAACAAAGACACTTAGAAGATCTCAGTCTTTAGTTACTCAAGAGACATTCCTATTTAATGATAGCATAGAAAATAACATCAAAATAGGTAAAAAAGGTGCAACAGAAGAAGAAGTTATAGCAGCTTGTAAAAAAGCATCTATACATGAGTTTATAAAGACTTTACCACAAGGTTATAAAACTAATGCAGGTGAGCTTGGTTCAAACTTCTCATCAGGAGAGAAGCAAAGAATTGGTATAGCAAGAGCATTCTTACATGATGCTGATATATTAATTCTTGATGAACCAACTAGTAATTTAGATACTTTAAATGAAGCTGAAATCTTAAAGTCAATAAACAATGAATGCAAAGATAAATCTATAGTAATGGTTTCTCATAGAAAATCAAGTGTATCAATTTGTGATAAAAAGATTTATGTTAAAAACAATACTTTAAATTTAGCTTAAGAGGAAAAATAATGGGAAGAATAGAAAAAGAAAAAAAAACCATAACTCTTATGATAAATATTTATTGTAAGAAAAAACATAAACATAAAGATGGGTTATGTGAAGAGTGCCAAGAGTTATTAGAATATGCTCATAAAAGATTAGATTTTTGTAAATTTGGTGAAGAAAAAAGTTTTTGTAGCAAGTGTCCTATACATTGCTATAAAAAGGATATGAAAGAAAAAGTTAAAGCTGTTATGAAGTTTTCAGGTCCTAGACTTATAATTTACAGCCCAATTCAATTTATAAAACATATATTTGAATAATAAATAGAACCTGCCTTTTTAGGTAGGTTTTTATTTTA